>JAGLKG010000012.1 GCA_023141835.1 Maribacter sp.
ACATGCGTTTAACAAATAGTTTAACTGTGACGCCTTCTTTTGGTATGGCTTGCCCAAGCGTGTCCAAGGCCGAGAAGGATAAATTGATTGTTTTAACGGAATCTTGAATCTTTAGGTCCAAAACCAATTTTGAAGGCGAGATTTCAATAGACCTACTTTTGGTCAGGTATTTATCAGTTTCTTTAACCACAGCCATTAAAGCCAGTTGTTCCGTTGCATTTAAATTGGCTTGAGATAGATTTAATTGCGCAATGCCTTTGCCGTTTGTTTTTTGAACGCCAAGTTGATTGGCTTCCGATTGATCATCACTATAAAAGTATACCTCTATATCGGCAACCCCCTTATACGAACGCCCGATCTTGGTCTTAACGGTAGCAGTTAACAGTCTTTGGGCATTATTGGTTATGCTGTAATTAAGCGTTACCCGAATTTTGCTTTTTTTAGCATCATCTTGGGCCTGTATCGAACCATTTAAAAACATACATGCTAGAAGTATTATAGCTGTTATCGGCCCTAAGGATCTATGGTATATAGGATATAAAGTTTTCATTTTCAAGAATGTGCTTTAGATTCTGATTCAGTTGACTCTTCAAATTTTATATGACCTTCCGCTATCGTTTCCTCTATTGGAATGATAGGAAATATTCGGACCAAAGCTGTAATAATCAACAAAGCGCCCGCCAAAGTAGCTCCGGTAATTGCCCATTCGGCAAATGTAGGACTGTAATGCATCCAACTTTCTGGAACGCGATCGGTCGGAATTAGCGGATGACTAAGCGTAGGGACTACAATTAAGTATCGTTTAAACCATGCACCTATGATCACGCAAATAGCCACGATGAACATCGGTAAGGGTTTCCTTCCTTTTTTGAATAACAGTACAATAATTGGAATGATCATACCCACTATTTGTACAAACCAGAACATAGGCGCATAATCACCCGAAAATAAGGCGAAAATGTGATCGCTTTCTATAGTTTTCATTTTATAGGCCGGTACAAAATATTCGTTGATATTGAAATATAAATACACGAAGGACAACAATACCAGCAGTTTCCCCATTTTATCAAAATGGAAATCAGTAAAATAATTCTCTAGTTTGTAGAATTTTCTAAAAATATACATAGCAGCTATTACGGCCCCTGCACCTACCATAAAAGCACCAGAAACGAAATAAGGACCGAAGTTGGAACTGTCCCAGCCAGGACGTACGGTTGTCGCAAAAAGCCAAGAAGTTACCGTGTGAATGGCAAAAGCCACGGGAATTATTAGAATGGCCAACATTTTTTCCGATTTGAATAGAATGGCTCTTTGTTTGGCAGTATTTTTCCATCCAAAAGCGAAAATATTGCACATTTTCTTTTGCCATGCGGGAAGGTTTTTTCGGCGATCACGCATAATGGCCATATCTGGCATTAACGGCATTACCAAGAAAAGTATACTTATAGCCAAATAGGTAGAAATTACGATTACATCCCAAGTGATTGGCGATTGGAGGCGTGCATACATAATAATATGGTGTATGCGATCCGGTCGACCCATATCTACAATAATCACCAATCCGGCAAAAATTATGGCGGCTACCGCAATCATTTCGGAAATGCGCGTTAGTGGCGTTCGCCAGGGAACTTTAGAAAGTTTTAAGATGGCACTCATTAAGGAACCAACCAAGCTTATAGCAACAAAAAAAACGAAGTTGGATATATAAATTCCCCAGGTCGCATAGTCTCCCAGTGCCGTTACAGAGAGTCCATTTTTTATTTGACCTATATACGCTATACAGCCAGTTATAAAAATAATAAGGAGTACGGCTGTCCAGATTATCCCGTATGTACCAAACTTTCTAGGATAAAGATCAAGTCTTATTCTCTTTTCGTAATCTGCTTTAGACATCTTATTTTGCGTATTTTCGACTGTTGCGCCCATTAATGTTTATTTTGTTTAGTAAATTCATCATCTTCGAATTCAAAAATCCTATTCACAGGAGGCAAGTAGTACACACGAGGTTTGGTACCAAGGTCTTCCATAAACCGATACCCCGATTTTTCTTTTAATAACTGGGTGAGTGAAACAGTTTCATCACCGTTGGTTACCGCATCTTCATTCTCATCACCAAAATAAAACACGCCATTGGGGCAGGCTGTAACACAGGAAGGAAGTTTACCTTCCTTGGCCATATGTGGACAGAAATCACATTTAGAAACCGTTCCCATTTTTGGATGTATACTGTTGTCGGCAGAATGATGCCCTTGTATGGCGTCCATTGGTAAGATGGGTTCGCTCCAATCGAAAGTACGTGCAGAATACGGGCACGCAGCCATACAAAAACGACACCCCACACAGCGATCGTTATCTACGAGAACGAGACCATCGGATCGTTTAAATGTGGCATCAACGGGACATACTTTCACACAGGGCGGATGGTCACAATGAAAACACATTGTTGGTTGCCAATAGGGTGAAGACTGCTCGTTGTTTTGCATTTTAAGAACTTTGAGCCATTCTTTATCTGGTGTAAGGTTGTGCATTTTTTCGCAGGCATCATGGCATTTTCTCAAATTCTTACATCGCGCCAAATCAATGACCATAACAAACTTACGCCCGGGTATACCTTCTCTTTCATTGTTAAACTTTGACGGCACATTAGGTGCTGGTTTTACATAGGCCTTATCAATTTCAACGAGTTCTCCATCCGGCGAAAGTAATTTTACAGTTTCACCCGTTTCACGTACTTCTTTATTATTAAAAGCCGCCATTGCTACGCCTGATGCCGATAATGCACCCAGAGTGAGACCCTTTTTTAGAAAATTTCGCCTTCTGTTGTTATTGTCGTCCATCTTTAGAATTTTTTCAGTAGCAATTGTTTTGATTTTTACATCTAATCCTATGCTAAATTGAAGCTTGAGCTATAAATACAGGAGTAAAATTATGTAACATATGTTACATAAAACATGACTAAAATCATTTTTTTTAAAGGTCTTATGGTGTTTATTATCTGACTATAACCTTTATTTTATAGACTTCGTAGTACGCTATAAATATTATCCTTGTTTTTAATTCTTGATACCGAAACGACTGTACATTAAGATGTATCGATGTGACCTCAAAAAAATCGCCATGTGTATCACAAATTGTAGGCAATTACAGGATGCTTTGGGTAATTGTTTTGAGCACAAGGCGTATTCATTTTTAGCATTTGTAGGCGGTAGTTTTTCCTAATTAATCCTAAGGAATCTCACTCTTTCAAATTGCTATAGGAACTTATTCTTGCCAGAAGTTCAGCGTTTTTTTGAGCAATAAAAATCAACTGACGATGGCGCCCAATGCCATAATTAAAATCTAACATATTTATAAATGCTGGATGCTCCTGTAAGATTGAAATCTCTTTAAAAGTTGGATGTCTAAGATCTTTAATAAGCGGGAATATTATTTCTTGTTGAACCTCAAATTTCTCCAGATAAATGGATTCTGACATTTTATATAATTTATAATTCGCATATAAATCAACAATGCTTCTTCGCAGTTGTCTATCTCTTAGAATGGCTAACCCTCCACTTATTTTACCTTCTTCAATAGTCGTTACATTTGGGGTAAATGGTGTCATAGGGACATTAAATTGTTTATCAAAGTAAACCTCAATCGAATCTGGCAAGGTAGATTCTTTACGTAGAAATTTCAATAGTAATGGCTTTGTCCTAAATCTTTCGGTATCTATTTCAAGCATAGATTCTAATTGAATTGAATCCAAAGTCAAGTCATGTAATAAATCTACGAGAAATAATTTTTCAATTTTTCTTTGGCTGCTTGTTTCTTTCCAATTATTAACTGATAAGGCAATCAAGATTCCTAGGACCACAAGTACAATTTCTCCAATGGCATAAAGCAGATATTTGCTGAATTTGTTTTCAGTCAACAATCTTTGACGAAT
>JAGLKG010000120.1 GCA_023141835.1 Maribacter sp.
CTGTGCCCATGTACGTTTCTACACTTACCATCATAACCATACAAAGCATGACCTGTTTCAAAAGTAAATTGTTTGGTGATTCGAATGTTATTCATGAATGTGTGTTAGTCTGCAAAGATAGATATTCTTTAAAACGGAAGTATATCTAGAGGCACAAATGAATCAATCCGTAGCTACTATGGGCTGTGTCCATGCCATTTCATAGATTAAATCTTCAATGGGATTGTCCTGCTTTTTGGAGGATGTGATTTTGCAACGTACAAACAACAGGTCTTCAGGTATCTTATATTTGGCTTTTTGGCCTTGTACCGATTTTAAGACCCGCGTTTCAGACTCCCCTTTCAAGCAACCGATAAAGTCTATGGTAAATAGAGTTCCAGGTTCTGTAATCACTTCGACAAATAGTTTGTCCTTGGTGCTTTTAACCTCCTTAAGTTGAACTCCAGTACTGGAATAAAAATTACCGGACTCCAACGAAGAGATTAAAGATGCGGCTGAAAGTGTATCAGCTTGGACCATAACCCAACCTCTACCGGCATTACTCCATTTGGAGTCCTTTCTATGATAATGATGGGAATCATCTGTGGCAAGACCATACATGATCGGTTTATTGTTTTCAAGATAGGAGATATTGATTAAATCCCACATATTTTCTGTTGATATGTGAACTGAATCTCCCATATTATGTACTGTTGGATGTCCGTTATAGACCTCAAAAAAGCGTTCGCCTTTTAAGGCGATCATGTCTTCCAAGGCAATACCATACCCGAAATTTGGGTGGTTGACATGGGGAAACATTGGTGTTCCTGTTTCTTCCCTCTGTTTGAGCACTTGGTTTAGATTGTTTTGAAGCACTTCGACTACACTTCCTCCTCCTTGGGGGTCTATTTTCCGCTCCAGATTGGTGGCATTCATGTGCAAGGGCTTGTCTCCAAAATCATCTGTAATCTCCTCAGATTGAATGGCCAAAAATTTACCAGCTTCCTCAAACTGGCTTCTGTATTCATCGTATGTTTTGAGTTTCACCAGAGTTTTACCCGAATCAATCTTGTGTTCCACCCAATCAGATCCATAGGCATTTAGGTAACTTTCAAAGGCATTTTGGTATATGGAATCTTTTTTGATTTCAATCCACTTTTCCCCTTCGGCCAGTGTGTTGTGATCCGTCAGAGCTAAAAACTGATACCCTCTGGACTTGTACCAATCCATGATTACTTCAGGAAACTCATCCCCATCGCTCCAATAAGAATGGGTATGAAGGTTTCCTTTATACCATTTTTTTTCAGGAGCAATCTTGTTGTCCGTAGCATTTTGTTTGCAGCTTGCCAAAACCGCAATACAGAATAGGGCTAGAATGATTTTTTGTGTATTCATTGTTTTTAATCTTAAGTGATTTTGAAAAGTACAAAAATTAGAAATGTAACTTAAGATTGTTAGGAGTCCTTTTTTGTAAAATGATTTTGCTGGAATATTAGTCTACTCTATTATGATATCTAAATCACCGGAAATAAGTAGCACATGGCAACAATCGGCACCGACCTTGTAGTTTTCACTCACAACCTCGGAATCCCCGATAAAACCCTTGAACACAATTTCCACTATTCCATTTTGGTATCTCCCTGAAAATTCATCTCCAAAAAGGGGGTAGGAACCATTATTTCTGAAAAGTTCCAATTCTTCATTGGAGACTTCCCGCGTAATATCCTCTTGCGTGCCCAAAATTGTGACTTCAAATCGATCTAAGGGTATGGCTACCCCAGCACCGTCCTTCACAGAAACATTGATGGTGACAAATTGTTCTGTACATGCTATATCGGAACAGTCCATAGTAGGATTTTCAAGATTAACACATGATACAAATAGTGCTAAAAATAAAATTGATTGCGTAATGAATATCGTTCTTGGCATCTTAGTAGGATTTAAGTAGTATTGAAAAGACGTAAGATATGTCCAAGGTTGCGTGACTGAGGCTCCCAAAAACTGTTAAAATGAGGAATATGGGCTTAATTTGAGGCGAAAAATTCATACCAAACTACAGACGGAGCTGTTTTTGACACGTGTTTGACCGTTTTCATCACCCTTGATTTCACCAGTTTTTGGATGTTATAGTAATGGCTATCGCTTAAATTTCCTTTTATTTCGCACTTTATTTACGACGTAAATAACAACAACAAAAAGGGCCAAAATGGGAAATACCAAATCGCTGTTTAAATAATTAAGAACATCCATAAGTTACTTATTAAATTTTGATAGTGCATTTTTCGTGAATTCAGAAAGCACCAAGGTTCCTGTGATAGACGCACGTTCGGTTAAAAGCTGGTTCCAATGATCAGTACCCTCCCAAAGTACTTTTTTCCATTCTTGTAGCGCTTCTGGGTTATAGGAAGATAACTTTTGGGTAAATAATTCGAGTTCGTTGTCCAGTTCTTTTATAGAATCGAAAACCTTGGTAAACAATCCTTTTTCTTTGGCCCAATAGGCATTTTTCCATTCTGTCGGAGACAGTGACATTTCGGCCAGAGCGGCCCTACCTATTTTTCGTTCAACGGCAGGGGCGATAACCAATGGTGCAATCCCTATGGAAAGTTCTGAAAGTCGTACGGATGCGTTTTCAGACGCAAAAACATAATCACATGCCGCTGCCAAACCAACACCTCCCCCAACCGTTTTTCCTTGCACACGACCTATAATCAGCTTTTTACAATTTCGCATGGCATTGATAACATTGGCAAAACCACTGAAAAAAACCTTCCCTTCCTCTAAATTTCGGATGGACATTAATTCTTTGAAAGAAGCTCCTCCGCAAAAGGCCCGATCACCCTCAGATTTCAAGACTATCACAGAGATGGTGTTATTCTCGGAGAGTTTGTTCAATTCATTGGTTAGGCGATCAAGAAGTTCGGCGACAAACGAATTGCTGGCAGGATGTCCAAACTCAACCGTAGCGATTTTATTTTCTATTTTGGTATAAAGGCTTCCATTTTCCCTACTAGTACCCATGCATTACTATTTTATCCAAAATTAAGTGTTTTGTAATAACGGGCGAAACTTTCTCCGAAACTTCCAGACAAGTGCTGCACCGCGAATGATCATCCAAACGGTAAGCGCTATCCATATGCCGTATAACCCCCAATTGGCAAATTTGGTTAAGAACAAAGTTGGGACAAATCCTAAAAACGTGGCGGTGAGCAATACATTTCTAAGATATTTCATTTCACCAAGTCCCTTAAACAGTCCATCAAAAACAAAGGCAAGGGCATTCATGGGCAAGCCGAGAATCAAGATAAAAAAGATGGCATAAAAGGTATGGAGTACTTCGGGCTCATTGGAAAACACTTGGCCAATAGACCTATAAAAAGTGAATCCAAGAATCATTAAAAAGAGACTCACAACTGAGCCATAGAGGATTATTTTTTTAGCCAATTTCCAAAGCCCATTATAATCTTTTGCTCCTAGAAGCCGCCCACCCATAATATTACCGGCTGCCCCATAACCATCGATAAAAAAGGCGCTAAAAAGCCAAAGATTTATGGCAATAGTATGGGCTCCAATATATTTATCCCCCAAGGCGGTGGCTTCCCTAACGGCCAGTATAAGTGCTACATTAAGGGAAACAGCCCTAACAAACAGGTTAAGACTCATGGTGACCAACCTTCCCAATTCTTTATGTACCGGAAACTTTATTTTTAAGCTAATATCGGTTTTAACAATAAGCAATATAAAGGCCATTACCGCCATTACACCCTGGGAAATTAGACTCGCCCAGGCAGCCCCCTCTAAATACATGGCCTCAAGAACCCCTTCGATGCCATAAACGAACATGAAATCGAGCACAATGTTCATCAAGGCCCCGACAATAGCAATCAACATAGGGTAATAAGTGTTTTGTAGACCTCTAAAGATTCCCATGACCGCAAAAACAAAAAGTGTTAGGGGAAAGCCCCAAACCCTTATGGAATAATAGGAAATACAATAGTCAAGGATTTTCCCTGAAGCATTCATGAATTGGAAGATTTCTTCAACAATAAAAATCGTCGAAAGTAAAATCAGGATGCTCAAAAGAAGGTTCAGGAATATAGCTTGTGCGGGAAGGGACTTGACCTCATCGAGTTTTCCGGCTCCTAAATATTGCGATATTATGGCGGAAATAGCACTTCTTGTTTGTCCCAAAATCCAAATCAGCATGGATAAGAAAGAACCTACTATCCCGGCGGCAGCCAGAGACTCCAATCCGTCAACGGAAATATTGCCGACAATCGCCGTATCTGTAATCGAAAGAATAGGCTCGGCTATCCCGGCAATTGTTGCAGGTATGGCCAATTTATTGATGGTTTTAAAACTGATTGCTGTCTTCAAGGAGCCTATAGGGAGTTATAATACTAATTCATAGCAATGAAAGGGATAATTGCTTTGTTTGGGAAAGTAAATATTGCCAAGCTTATAGTATCCCCTAGTTTCATAGAACCTTTGATTGCGTTTATTTCGGCTAAAGGTATCTAAACGGATGGAGGAAAATTTGTTTTCCTTGGCATATTGTTCGGCGAAATCCATCAAATTTTGCGCATAGCCCTTTCCTTGTTGATCAGGGTGTACGGAAAGTCTATGGATATATATGTTTTTTGAATTCGCAGTGAGCCATTGAATAGGTCGGTATTCATCATCCATTAAGGTTGTGATTACTATTGTACCTATAATCAACCCCTTTTTTTCGAGAACAAACAATTCTGAGCGTGCTATGTCATTTTCAAAAGCTTCTTTGGAGGGATATTCTTCGTTCCATTGCTGAATTCCATTTTTAATCATATAAAAAGCACAAGCTTTGGTCAAATTTAGAATTTCAGCAATTTCCGATATCTTTGCACGACGAATCATAATAGGATTTAAATTAATTGTAAATTTAAAGTATTAATCAACAACTACAGAAATGATAAATATCCTTGTTCCCATTGGCACTTCGCCCAACGCAAATGAAACCTTGCAATATGCGATTGATTTTGCATCTGATTTTGCAGCGAATATTTATGTAATGGAGGTGTTCAGCGTAAGTGCAAAGGCAGGTAGTTTGGTCAATATTTCTGATAAGGTTGCCAAAAGTAGCAAGGAGCACTTAAGGAGAGTGATCAATCAAGTTGACTCTAAAAAGGTTGAGATAAAAATTGCGACTTATAATGGTGATTTGGTAGATGGAATTAAAGAAATTGATAAAGAACTTGGTATAGAGATAATTATTCTTGCCCCGAGAAGCAATGACATTAAAGAAGAACTTTATTTGGGAAATACTTCGGGAAGAATAATCAAAAGAACCGATATACCTGCATTAATTGTTCCTAAGGGGACTGAATATAAAGTATATAAGAGTATTTTAACCGCTTTTAAATCGGGTGTTCTAAAAAGAAATAGAATTTTGGATCCCCTTGTAGCGATTCAAAAGAAGCATAAATCAAAAGTTGATCTTCTCTTGGTCAAAACCCCGGGTTATACCGATGATGATTTGAAGGTAAATACGGCCTTAATGGACTTATGTTCCCAGCTAACCCTCACTGAAAATCCAACAACCTATTTGGGGGTTATGGAACATTTTCAATCAAAACATCCGGATTTATTATGTGTTTTTAGAAGAAAAAGAGGTTTCTTCAAGAACTTATGGGAGAAGAATACGGTGCCCAAATCCGAATTTTCTGTCCCGATACCGGTCTTGGTGTTAAGCGTCAAAAAGGACTGAACAAAAAAATACCCGAATTAGTTAAGGAGATTTTCTTTTTTTTACGTCACAGTAGAAGTAAATTAAAGTATCGTGTGTCAAATTGATATTGATTGGGGCTTTGATTCAACAAAATCAATGGGCTTAGGTTTGAATAATTTTACGTAATTTGAACACTAGGCTTTTTATGCAATAAATGAATGAATAATCTTTTTGATAAAGCATCCATTTCCTTGTCAATTTTTCTTTGTCTTGGTTTGGTTTCATATGCTCAGTCTGTCTCTGTCATGGACAATATTGTTCACCATGTATATGATGGACTGGTAAGCAGTGAAAATACGGGTCTCTACAACGGCCCTGAATTTAAAGATGAATTCTTGGATTCATGGGATAACAGTCATATGTATCTGAATTCCTCCGTTTTTATTAAAGGAACCTTGGTATACAACAACCAGTTATACACAGGAGTTCCAATGAAATATGATCTTTATGGGGACAATGTGATACTGAGGTCCAATGATCATTTAAGCAGCTTCCAGGTTGAATTGATGGCAGAGTATATTTCTGGTTTCAGTGTCCATAACCGTGATTTCACCAAGTTGACTGCCACGGGGTCCGAGCTAGAAGGCAATGATTTTTTTGAAGTGGCAATACTGGGAAAAGTGGTCTCCCTGTACATAAAGCATGTAAAAAAGAGAAAAAGGGAAACGATAGACAATGTTCTTCAGTATAGTTTTCTGGAAGACAATCATTATGTGTTTCTTTATAATGATGCATATCACATCATATATGACCTTAAGGATTTTAAACAGGTCGTTCCGGCTATATACAAGCAGATCCGAGATTTCAAAAAGCAAAATAAACGGCTATATAAAACTGATCCTGACCGTTTCATGATTGCTCTTATAAAATATCTGGACGAAAATCAAAATTTATAATCCGTTGCCTTTAAAAACTTTCATGAAAAAGAAACTACTGGTACTACTGGGCTTACTTGTGTCTGTTTGTTCCATGTATGGTCAAGAAGACCAAGAGATAACGATCACTTTTGATAACACTCCTTTGAAAGAGGCATTACTGCAGTTGGAGGACAAGGTGCCTTACTCCTTTTATTTTGAAGAAGCTTGGCTTAAGGACCACCGGGTGTCCAAGAACTATGAGAACAAAAAGCTCAGGGCGATATTAAATGGATTGTTTGAAGAGACCAACCTCAATTACTTCATAAAGGATGGCCGGGTCATTTTATTGAACAATAGTGTGGTAAATCCTGAACTACCCTTCAATTTTTTCGGGGAAGAGAATTCGGATGAGGAAGTGCAGAATGGTTCGACCCCTATTTTCCAGGAAGAATACCTTCCTCGAAGGACAAGACGACAAAGAAGTGTGGTCACTGTTGGAAAGCAGGACCCAAATATAAGGGATAGGATCTTTGTCCTTTCCGGGCGTATAACGAACATAGTTACGGGCGAGCCTCTACAGAACCTATCGATCTCTACGACCAACAGGGTGCTATATGCCCTTACCGACATAAATGGTTTTTATAGCATTAAGCTACCATCTGGTCTAAACAAGCTAGAGACCAATCTATTGGGATATGAGAAAATGCTTCAGGATGTCATTGTATATGGGAACGGTACTTTGGATTTGGAAGTAGGCGAGAACGTTGAGGCCTTGGATGAGGTAATCGTTGAATCAAAGAGGGATGCCAATGTGCGGGATGCCGTTGTGGGCGCATCGGTAATCGACGTTGAGGGCATCAAGACCATACCCCTGGTATTGGGCGAGCGCGATATCTTGAAAGTGGCCCTGACATTACCTGGGGTCAAGACGGCCGGCGAAGGGTCCAGTGGGTTCAATGTAAGGGGAGGCCGGGCCGATCAGAACCTGGTCCTGTTGGATGATGCCGTGATCTATAATCCACAACACTTTTTAGGCCTGTTCTCGGCGATCAATCCATTTACCACTCAAAGCCTGCAAATCTATAAGGCGAGTATACCTGCTGAATTTGGCGGGCGCCTGTCCTCGGTCTTTGATATAGAGACAAAGAACGGAAATACGGAAAAGATCTCGGGGGAAGGGTCGATAGGGCCCATTACGGCCAATCTTGCGTTGGAAATCCCCTTGATCAAGGAAAAGGCCTCTATTATAGCGGGGATACGGGCCACGTATGCGGACTATATCCTAAAGAACCTCGATGAGGAATCCTTGAAGAACAGCCAGGCCTCATTTTATGATGGCATTGTAAAATACTTCCACGATGTAGATGAAAACAACTCGGTACAGAGCACATTTTATTATAGTAAGGACAAGTTCAGTATAACCTCGGATTCCGTATTTGGATACGGTAACAGCCTGGTGTCCTTAAAATGGAACCATAAGTTCAACGAAAAGAGCAGGGCCAGTCTGATTTTTGGCAATAGTCGGTATCAATATGACATTCTTTACAAGGCCGAGGCAAACGATAACTTTGATTTTGGATATGTCCTCAACGAGAGCATGGTCAAACTGAACCTTTACAATGCCTTGAGCGACAAACATAAACTTAACTATGGCCTCAGTAGTAAATTATATGTTACGGATCCAGGTACCATTAAACCCATAGGCACAAATTCCGATGTGGAACAAAAGACGGTGGACAGAGAAAAGGGGCTGGAATCAGCACTTTATATTTCGGATCTTTTTGAGGTGAACGACAAATTGTTGCTTGACATAGGCCTGCGCTATTCCCTCTATGCCGGATTGGG
>JAGLKG010000121.1 GCA_023141835.1 Maribacter sp.
GCTAAAATTGCCAGCGATACCAAAGCTGAAGAACTTAGAGATCTTAGACATAGCCTTGAAAAATTCCATGACGCACCATCAAAAGAAGCCATTCCATTGGCATGGGAGAACCTAGACCATGAGGATAGGTTTGTGCGTTATGCCGCAAGAATTGCCTTGGAACACCTACCTGTAGACCAATGGATAAATCTATTTCTGGCCGAAAAAGAACCCAAAAAAATAATTGAGGCCAGTATCGGATTGGCAAGACAAGGCAATGCAACATTGCAATCGAAAATATTGGGTAAGTTAAACCCTATTACCCTTGAAACGCAGTTGGCACAACAACAACTGAACATGCTACGAGCCTACGAACTCCTTTTTATTAGAATGGGAGACCCTAATGAAGAGGACAGAGCGGCGACGGCCAAAAAATTGAATTCCTATTTCCCGCATGCCAATAATGCCATGAATCGAGAATTGGCTCAGCTATTATTGTATTTAAAGGCAGATGGGGTTGTTGAAGGTCTTGTACAACTCCTTGAAAAACACACCAAGGAAAAAACAGTACCTACCAATAATTTTCTTTCTGAAGAAATCTCCCTAAGGAGTGAGCGATATGGTCCATTAATCCGAGAAATCATCGAAAAAATGCCTCCAAGTGAATCTATATATTATGGGGTACTCCTTAGTCATGCTGAAACAGGATGGACCAAGAAGGCAAGAGAGAAATACTTCCAGTGGTTTTACGATGTATTCAATGCACAGGGTGGGCTAAGTTTCAAGCCCGGTATGGAAAATATTCGTCTGGCGGCCATGCAACAAGTTCCGGAAAAGGAGAAAGAATATTTTCAGGAACTTTCGGGAGTGTATTCCCCATCAACTGCTATTGCCGACCTTCCCCAACCCATTGGCCCATCAAATCAATTCACCGCCACCGAAATGAGAAAGGTCGCTTGGGGAAAAGAACTGGCCGATTACAAGACTGATTTTGAAAAAGGAGAACACGCCTATCAGGCGGCTACCTGTATTTTATGTCACAGGGTTCGTGGAGAAGGTGGTGCAGCTGGCCCTGATTTGACACAAATCTCAGATAAATTTGGAAGAAACGACCTTTTGTTCGCTATTTACAGTCCAAATGATGCGATATCAGATCAATATGCCAATACCCTGTTTCATATGAAAGACGGGAAAAAGATTTCAGGAAGAATCAAATCGGAGACTGAGGCGGCAATCACTTTAATGCCCAATCCTTTTAATGAAAGTTATACCATCGAGGTAGAAAAATCAAATGTGGAAAAAAGGGAATTGTCCCCTTTATCACCAATGCCTCCAGGGTTGCTGAACCGATTGAATCCAAAAGAGGTAAGGGATCTTTTTACCTATTTGGAAGCTGGCGGAGATAAAAACCACAAGGTCTATTCGGAATAATACAAGGCGGCAAACAGGGTTCTAAAATGAAGAGAAACATCCTAATTGTATTCCTTTTAGCTTGTTTTCCATTCTGGGGAAATTCCCAATCTGATTATAGAATTTCCCCAGATGTTCAAAAAATTCTGTTCCTTGGTAACAGCATTACGTACTCTGGGGAATATATATCGTTCATAGAGACCTATCTAACGCTAAAATATCCTGAAAGGAGAATTGAATATATAAATGTGGGATTGCCCAGCGAAACAGTTTCTGGTCTTTCAGAACCTGGTCATGCCAATGGCAAGTTTCCCCGTCCTGATTTAAAAGAGCGCTTGGCAAGAGTTCTGCAGCAGACCCAACCCGATTTGGTTTTTGCCAACTATGGGATAAACGATGGCATCTATTTACCCATTGACGCTAATCGTTTTCATAAATTCCAAGAGGGCATTGATTGGATGCATACAGAAGTTGTAAAATCAGGTGCTAGAATTATTCACCTTACCCCTCCGATTTATGATGGTCAGCAGGCCGCCATTTATGACAACGTCATGGATATTTATTCCAATTGGCTCATTAGTCGAAGATATACCCATACATGGCAGGTTATTGACATACATGGTCCTATGAAAAGACAATTGAAGGAAAGAAAGGGCCAGGATTCCTCTTTCAAATTTTCCAAAGACGGTGTACATCCTAATGAAGTAGGACATTGGTTTATGGCGCAGCAGGTTCTATTTGCCCTAGGAGAAAAAGAAGTATCAAAAAAAACTACCATTGCCGAGGCCATTTCAGAGTACCCAATGGGCGAAAGGGTATTGAATTTGGTCCATAAAAAACAAGCCTTTACAAAAAATGCATGGTTATCTTCAATTGGCCACTCTAGACCTGGAATGTCTGAGGGGCTGCCCTTGAATTTGGCTCTTGAAAAAGCGGACTTTATTAACGCTGAAATTATGCAATCTCTAAAACCTTAACATATTTGCTTTTATATACTTTCATAATCTTTTTTGGGAATAAAAAGAACCATCGCATTTCATTACCTTTACCAAAAATTATACAGCCCAAAAATGACTAAAACCAAAATAGCCCCTTCCTTATTGGCTGCCGATTTCGGTAATCTTCAAAGAGACGTGGAAATGGTGAACCAGAGCGAAGCCGATTGGCATCATATAGATATTATGGATGGTGTTTTTGTTCCTAATATTTCTTACGGAATGCCTGTTTTGAAAAATATACAGAAACATGCAACCAAACCTTTGGATGTTCATTTAATGATTGTGGACCCTGATAGATATATTAAGACCTTCGCCGAATTGGGAGCCAGCGTTTTAAGCGTGCACTATGAAGCATGCAATCATTTACACCGTTCCTTACAAGCCATAAAAGCAGAGGGAATGAAAGCAGGTGTTGCCATAAATCCACATACAAGCATAAGCCTTTTGGAAGATACCATAAAAGACATTGATGTGGTTTGTTTAATGAGTGTAAACCCTGGCTTTGGCGGACAATCTTTTATCGAGAATACCTATGAAAAAGTGAGATATTTAAAGGAGTTGATCGACAATAAAAGAGCTAAAACGCTTATTGAGATTGATGGTGGGGTAACTTCAAAAAATGCAAAAGCCCTTGTTGACGCCGGTGCCGATATTTTGGTTGCTGGCAGCTTTGTTTTCAAAAGTGATAACCCCATCGAAACCATTCAAGAATTAAAGAATATAACAGGATAATGGAGCATTTGGACATTATCATCGTGGGCGGAGGACCCATAGGTATCGCGTGTGGTTTAGAGGCAAAAAAGAAAGGACTAAGCTATCTGATCATTGAGAAAGGTCCAATCGTCAACTCCCTTTTTAATTACCCCATTAACATGCAGTTCTTTTCTTCTTCGGAACGGCTTGAGATCGACGACATCCCATTCATTAGCAGTGAAGCTAAACCTAAAAGAAATGAAGCTTTAGAATATTATCGTAGGATTGTAACCTCTAATCAATTGAATATCAATTTGTTCGAAAAAGTAGAAAACATCCAAAAATTAGACACTACGTTTACCGTTGTTTCGGATAAAAGAACCTACACTACATCAAACATTATTATTGCCACCGGGTTTTACGATTTACCAAACTTAATCAAAGTTCCTGGAGAAGACTTGCCCAAAGTTTCCCATTACTATAGAGACCCGCATTTTTATGCAAGCCAAAAATTGGCGGTTATCGGTGCCAGTAATTCTGCTGTTGATGCGGCTTTGGAGTGTTATAGAAAAGGAGCGGATGTTACCCTTATCATTAGAGAGCCAGAAGTGGGCCAGCGCGTTAAGTACTGGGTACGTCCTGATAT
>JAGLKG010000122.1 GCA_023141835.1 Maribacter sp.
AATGCTTCAGCCAATTTTCTGGCCACGGTCTCACCCACATACCTGATTCCCAATGCGTAAAGTACACGTGGAAAGGGGACCTCCCCGGACAATTCGATGCTCTTGATTAAGTTATGGGCCGACTTCTCGCCAAACCTTTCCAGACTCATAATCTGCAGCTTATCAAGCTTGTAGAGATCAGCTGCATCCTTCACAAGTCCCTCCCTGAACAGCAGGTCAATGGTGGCTTCGGCAGCATTGATATCCATGGCTTTCCGGCTGATGAAGTGTTCGATGCGTCCTTTGATCTGTGGTGGGCATCCGCTAATGTTGGGACAGTAATGGGCTGCTTCATCCTCTTCCCGAATCAGACCGGTACCACACTCGGGGCAGGTCGATATGAAATGAAAAACTGTGCTGTCCGGCTCCCGAAGTTCCTTTTGAACTCCTACGATTTTCGGAATTATTTCTCCTCCTTTTTCAACAAAAACCGTATCTCCTTCTCGAATATCCAATTTTTCAATCTGGTCAGCATTGTGCAGGGATGCACGTTTTACGGTAGTTCCGGCAAGTAAAACAGGTTCTAAATTGGCAACAGGGGTAATAGCTCCTGTACGACCCACTTGGTATGTAATCTCATTTAGAATGGTGGAAACTTGCTCAGCCTTAAATTTATAGGCCAATGCCCAACGCGGGGATTTGGCCGTATATCCCAGTTCTTCTTGATGTTGAAGGTTATTGACCTTGATAACCACACCGTCGGTTTCATAAGGTAAATCGTGTCGATGTATGTCCCAATGCTCAACAAATGCCATAACCTCATCCGTTGTTTTACATAGTTGAGCTATTGTTGGGACTTTAAACCCCCAGCCCCTGGCCTTCTCGAGCATCTGAAATTGAGAGGTAATCCCAATATTGGAACCGACTATTCCGTATAAAAGACAATCCAAGGGTCTTTGTGCCACCAAAGCGCTATCCTGTAGTTTTAAACTGCCAGAAGCCGTATTTCTTGGATTCATGTAGGCATCTTCTCCCGCAGCCAGACGTTCTTGGTTCATCTTGGCAAAGCCATCCAAAGGCAAGATAATCTCTCCCCTAATATCAAATTTTAATGGGTAGTCCCCTTTGAGTTGCAGAGGTACCGAACGAATGGTTCTTATGTTTGTAGATACCTCATCACCTTGAAAACCATCGCCACGGGTAACCGCCTTGGACAATTGCCCCTCCTCATAGGTTAGGCTTATGGAAGCTCCATCATATTTCAACTCGCAGGTAAACAGCACCTCGGCATCGCCAAGGATACGTTGAATACGCTTTTCCCAATCCAACAAATCTTCCTTGGAATAGGAGTTAGCCAAAGAATACATACGGTGTTCATGCACTATAGTTTTAAAATTCTTGGTAATATCACCCCCAACCCTCAAGGTTGGGGAAGTGGAATCATAAAACTCTGGATGCTTTTCCTCCAAGGTCTGAAGCTCCTTGAGTTTCACATCAAACTCATAATCAGAAATTGTGGGATTGTCCAATACATAATAGTTATGATTATGCTCACCTAATTCATGCCTTAAAGCTTCTATTTTCTCTTTATTGTTCATTTATACCTGCTCTTTTTTAACTCTCTTAGGTAATGGTACGGGGTTGTATGCATTCATCTTTTGTAACAATCCATCAACTGACGTATCAACCAACAACATGTCATAGTTTTCTTTTCTCAGAAATCCCTTATCAACCATTTTTTCAAGCATTTTTAACAAATCATCATAAAAACCACTGGCATTTAATATTCCAATGGGTTTTTGGTGAAGTCCCAACTGAGCCCATGTTATCATCTCGAAAAGTTCTTCTAATGTTCCGTACCCACCAGGCAGTGTAATAATCCCATCAGATAGTTCATGCATTTTTAATTTCCGCTCATGCATATTCTCGGTTATGATCAACTCAGTAAGCCCTGGATGGAAGACTTCCCTTAATTTTAAAAATTCTGGAATAACCCCAATTACTTTTCCTTCATTATCCAATGTACTTTGGGCAATGCTACCCATTACACCAATCTTGGCAGCCCCATACACCAAGGTTATGTTTTGTTGCGCCAAAGTTCTGCCTAATTCTTGGGCTGCATCCAAAATATTGATGTCATTACCTTCGCTACTACCACAAAATACAACGATACTACGCATAAATTCCAAATTTCAATTATCAAATTCCGAGTCGATTCTTATCAAAGAAGATTGGGCCTTAATATAATGTTTAGGGGGTTTTTCCTTTCAATATCCTGTCATTTCCGAACATATCCTTTCGAAGCTCGATTTCAGAAAAAAAATCTTCCAAAAGTTCCTTTGTTTCCTTTGCTAAATACTGATTTATTTCGAAGTAAAGCATTCCATCCTTTTTTAGGTTTGAATGGGCAAATTCGACAATTTTGCGATAAAAAACCAGAGGATCATCATCACTTACAAAAAGTGCTATTCCCGGCTCATATTCAACAACATTTGATTTCATTTTGTTTTTTTCTACCATTCTTACATAGGGAGGATTGGAAACAATGATGTCGAATTTAATTCCAAGTTTATCCAAAATCAAAATATCAGCCCGAACCAGCTCAACATTTACTTGATTGCTGACTGCATTTTCCTTAACAATTTCCAGTGCACCTTCAGAAATATCCAAGGCATATACTTTTGCGTTTTTCAAATTCTTGGCCAATGCAATCGCAATACATCCGCTACCCGTACCAATATCCAAGATATTGATTTTAGACTCTTGGTTTTCACAGTCAGAAATAATCCACCGAACCAATTCCTCCGTTTCGGGTCGAGGAATCAAAACATTTTCATTTACCTTAAAATCCAAATCCATAAATTGGGTCATTCCCAATATATACTGAACAGGTCTTTCCAACTTCAACTGGGCCAATGCCTCAAATAATGGTTGTTCTTGCATCTTACTGATAACCAGATTTGGCTCCAAAGCAAGGACAAATCGTTCTAAATCCAGATAATGCCCAATAGCAAGATAAAAGAAACTATCCACTTCTTCACTTGGATAAATGCAATCTAATTCAAGATGGAATATATTTTTGATTTCTTTTAAGAGCATATTTATAGTTGTTTCAACATCCAAACAGGACATGAATAATGGCCGGTATCTCCCAAAGGAGCATCAATATATTTAAAACCTTTTTTTTCATAAAGCTTCTGTGCAGCTTTCATATAAGGCATAGTTTCAAGGTAGCACTTTTCAAAACCAAATTCCCTTGCACAATCTAGGCAGATTTTTATCATACTGGAACCAAGACCATGACCTCTTGCCTCTTCAAGAAAATACATCTTTTGAAGTTCACATATACTGCCTTCATGATTCTCAAGTTGGGCTATCCCGGCACAGCCAATTATCCGACCTTCATCTTCAATAACAAAATAAATGGCTTTTGGCACATTATAATTCTCAAACATATGATTCAATGCCTCATCGGCATAAGCGGTACCGACTTTTGGTGCCCCTAAATCGACCAAGACCTTTCTAATGACATTGGCCACTTCGGCATTGTCTTTTGGCTGTATTTCCCGTATTATCGCGGTTTCCATATAGAGTTAAAATGATATATTTTAAAGTCCTATTTTTACGGAGTGAAGATAATGGAAAAATACATTTCGCGTAGTATTCAATTGGCCAAAAATGGACTGGGTTCAACATTTCCCAATCCTATGGTTGGTTGCGTAATTGTCTATAAAGATTCAATAATTGGTGAAGGATTCACAAGTGCATATGGCGGTAACCATGCTGAAGTGAATGCCATAAATTCGGTCAAGGACAAAGCCTTGTTATCAAAGTCAATCCTGTATGTGACCTTGGAACCCTGTTCTCATTATGGAAAGACACCACCTTGTTCCGATTTAATTATCAGGTCCAAAATTCCGCATGTAGTAATTGGCACTTCCGATTCCAACAGTAAGGTTGCAGGTCGTGGAATTCAAAAGTTAAAAGATGCTGGTTGCAAAGTTACACTAGGTTTGCTTCAAAAAGAATGTCAAGAACATCATAAAAGATTCCTTACTTTTCATCAAGAGAAAAGGCCGTATATAATCTTGAAATGGGCCGAGACTTTGGATGGTTTCATAGCTCCGGAAAAGGAAAAACGCAACGAAAAGGCTCAACCCTATTGGATCACCAATAAATATTCCCGACAAATGGTTCATAAATGGAGGAGTGAGGAACAAGCAATTCTTGTAGGCACCAACACTGTATTGAAAGACAACCCCAAGTTGAACGTTCGTACATGGAATGGCAAATCACCCACTAGGATAATATTGGATAAAGGTTTAAAGGTAAAAGGAGATTATCATATTTTTGACCAATACGCAAAGACCATCATAATAACCCAACAAAGCAACATAGGGCTTCAAGAAGAAGGTATTGATTATGAAATAATTGATTTTTCAAAAAATGTGGGCCAGCAGGTCTGTGATGCGTTACAAAAACAAGACATTATAAGTGTTTTGATCGAAGGTGGGTCAAAAACCATTCAGACATTTATCGATGCCAATCTATGGGATGAGGCTAGGGTCTTTACTGGCTCAATAGCCTTTGGTAAAGGTTTGAAAGCCCCAAGGCTTTCTAACAAAGTTGCCACTTCAAAACAAATTGAATCCGATACTTTAACAATTTATACAAATGATTAAGAACATCATTTTTGATTTTGGGGATATCTTCATTAATCTTGACAAGGGAGTCGTTTTTAGGGAAATGCAAAAACATGGAAACAATGACCTAACTCCAGATTTACTTGCTCTCAACAATGATTTTGAAATAGGGCATATAGAGCCCGAAACCTTTGTAAATGGACTTCGATCCTCCTTCCCCACCATATCTTCGCAAAAAACAATTGACATCTGGAATTCAATGCTCTTGGATTTTCCTGATTACAGATTGGAGTTTATTGAATCCTTGGCGAATGAAGGCCGTTATCGGCTATTTTTATTGAGCAACACCAATGCCTTACACATTCCTCATGTAGTTAAAATAATTGGTAGGGATAAATACAATCGTTTTAAGAGCTGTTTTGAGAAATTTTACTTGTCCCATCAAATACATTTAAGAAAACCCAATGCAGATATCTATCAGTTTGTTCTTGATGAAAACGAACTGAACTCTACTGAGACCTTTTTTGTAGATGATACCCTAGAAAATACTGATGCCGCCAAAAAACTAGGGATTACCGTTTGGAACCTAATTGTAGGCAAAGAGGACATAATTCAATTAAAATCCAAATTATAAAGATGTTCTACCTAGCCCTCAGCGTATGTTGTTCTAGCTTAATATTTGTAATCTTTAAGCTCTTTGCTATTTATAAGGTTGAGACTTTGTATGCAATAGTCACCAATTATGTGGTGGCTTGCATTGTGAGCCTATTCTTTTATACTGAAGAGGTCAATCCTGTAAAAATTGTTCAGGAATCTTGGTTTTTGGGCACTATATCTTTGGGAATCCTATTCATTATCGTATTTAATTTGATGGCGAAAACATCGCAGGTCGCAGGTGTTTCTGTAGCCTCGGTCGCCACAAAAATGTCCTTTGTCATCCCAGTGGTCTTTGGGGTCTCTGTGTATAAAGAAGAGCTTGGAACACTAAAAGTAATTGGAATCATTTTGGCATTGGCAGCTGTTTATTTTGCATCAATCAAAGAAAAAGGCATGGCTATTAAAAAATCATCCCTTTTCTTACCTATATTGGTGTTCTTAGGTTCAGGGATTATTGATACCGCTATTAAATATGTACAGGAAGTCCATATTAAGGAGAATAAATTCCCGCTATTTTCAGCTATTGTATTTGGTTCTGCTGCCACGGTTGGTATAATCTTCATTATTATTAAATCGTCTAAAACCCCCATAAAACTGAATCATAAAAACATTTTGGGAGGTATTGCCCTTGGCATACCCAACTATTTTTCAGTGTACTATTTATTGCGAGCATTACAGCATCCCAGTCTAAATAGTGCTTCGGTCTTTACCATTAATAATGTGGCCATTGTAATGCTATGTACCCTTTTGGGTATTCTTTTGTTCAAGGAACAAATTAATCTTAAAAATTGGGGAGGTATTGCTTTGGCAGTAATCAGCATAATTTTGGTAGTATTGTTCTAATGGAAAGAATGGACGTTTATAAAACCCTAAGGAAACCCGCAACAGAAATTCTGTACAAAGAGAAAAAAAGTAAATTTTTTGGTTATGCATTTCCCTTAGCGTTTGAAAGTGAGGTTAAATCCATTATCGAAAACTTAAGGAAAAAGCATCATACCGCAAACCATGTGTGTTATGCTTGGCAATTGGGGAAAACAGAGATACGATATAGGGCCAATGATGATGGCGAACCCAATAATTCTGCCGGATTGCCTATTTATGGTCAAATAAAGTCCTTTAACGTCACGAACGTACTTGTTGCTGTAGTTCGAATATTTGGAGGCACCAAACTTGGTGTTGGTGGATTGATATCCGCTTATCGGACTGCCGCCCAATTGACCTTGGAAGGTTCGGAAATTATTGAAAAAACGATTTATGAACAAATTACATTGGATTTCGGATATCCTGAAATGAATCAAGTAATGCGGATAATCAAACAAAATCAGTTGAATATAATTTTCCAACAATTCGAAATTGATTGCAGAATTACCATAAGCGTACCTCAAAGTAAATCCAAATTGATAGCTGGGATTTTTGAGGTTTTGAAAAACGTAACAATCCAAATCTATAAAAATGTTTAAACCACAATTTTTTCGAGAATATATTCAGGGCATTTAATAGGTCTATTTTTCTTTGCGTCCATAAAAGCAAGGACCGTATTTGCCTCGGCCAATAATTCATTGGATTCATTAAAGATCTGATAGTCAAATTCTATCCTTACAAGGGGTGTCTTTTTCAAGATGGTACGTACTGTAATCAGATCGTCGTAAACCGCTGATTTTTTGTAGTTTACATTCAATGAAACAACGGGAAGGATAATTCCATTATTTTCCATGTCCTTGTAAGAAATTCCCAATGACCTTAACCATTCGACGCGTCCCATCTCCAAATATTGCGGGTAGTTCCCATGGTATACCACTCCCATCTGGTCGGTTTCCCCATATCTGACTCTAAAAGAAATTTCACTAAATACCATAATTATTCGACTAATTATTATATATTTAAAAGGTTCTGAATTGAGCACTCTAACATGCGAAAAAAAAAGGGTAAATTCAATACCAAATCATTTTTTTTTTAGATTTTTTGTTCACATATTTGTCAAACCTAAATTGCACTTTCGTTTTGTACAAACCTTTAGCTAATTATGCTAAAAAACTAACCAATAAATAAGAGACTATTTTATAATGAGTGTAACTGCAAATTCCGTTTGGAACAATTGTTTGGCTTTTATCCAAGATAACATCCAACCGCAGGCATTCAAAACATGGTTTGAGCCCATCAGACCTGTGAAGTTGTCGGAAAATGCCTTGAGCATACAGGTGCCCAGCAAGTTTTTCTACGAATGGTTGGAGGAGCACTATGTTAAGCTTTTGAAAGTGGCGCTCACAAAAGAATTAGGGGAAACTGCCAAATTGGTTTATATCATCCGAATGGAAAACACCTACGGCAATCGGGAACCCTTTACTGAGAAAATACCAAGTTCCAATAGAGGCAATATAGCCCCACAGGAAATGGATGTACCCATTAAATCCAAAAACCCTGAGCTTAGAAACCCTTTTGTAATACCTGGTATTCGAAATATAAAAATTGAATCCCAATTAAATCCTAATTACAATTTCGATAATTTCCTAGAAGGTGATTCCAATAGATTGGCCCGTTCAGCCGGTATGGCCGTTGCTAATAAACCTGGTGGAACCTCATTCAACCCTTTACTGGTTTTTGGTGGTGTTGGATTAGGGAAAACCCACTTGGCCCATGCTATTGGTGTTGAAATAAAAGACAAATATCCGGAACGTACAGTACTCTATATTTCTGCTGAAAAATTTACCCAACAGTATATTGAGTCGGTAAAGAAGAATACAAGAAATGATTTTATTCATTTTTATCAATTAATCGATGTTTTGATAATTGATGATGTTCAATTCCTATCGGGCAAATCAGGAACACAGGATGTGTTCTTTCACATTTTCAATCATTTGCACCAAAATGGCAAGCAAGTGATTTTGACTTCAGACAAGGCTCCTGTGGATATGCAGGATATTGAACAAAGATTATTATCCCGATTTAAATGGGGATTATCGGCAGAATTGCAAAATCCTGATTATGAAACCCGTATTTCAATCTTAAAAAACAAACTGTACAGAGACGGTGTTGAAATGCCCAATGATATTGTTGACTATGTTGCCAAGCACATAAAAACCAATATCAGGGAATTGGAAGGGGCGATTATTTCTTTGATTGCGCAATCATCATTCAATAAAAAGGAAGTAACGCTAGAGCTTGCACAACAGGTAGTTGAGAAGTTCGTCAAGAATACGAAACGTGAAGTCTCTATAGATTACATTCAAAAAGTGGTTTCTGACTACTTTGAAATGGATGTTGCTACTTTACAATCCAAGACCAGGAAAAGACATATTGTTCAGGCAAGGCAATTGGCGATGTTCTTTGCCAAGAAATTCACAAAGGCTTCTCTGGCCAGTATAGGTTCGCAAATTGGCAAAAGAGACCACGCAACGGTATTACATGCCTGTAAAACAGTTGATAACCTTGCGGAAACAGATAAGCAGTTTCGTAAATACATTGAAGATTTAATGAAAAAACTCTCCTGATAGTTAATGGCAATCAAGGTTTTAATGGTTTGCCTAGGAAATATCTGTAGGTCGCCATTGGCCGAGGGTATTTTACAGAGCAAAGTAAATAGTGATACCATTTATGTAGATTCTGCAGGTACAGGAAGTTATCACCTTGGCAATACCCCTGATAGACGCAGTATTGCAGTCGGGCGCAAGTACAACATAGATATTTCGAAACAACGCTGCAGAAAGTTTACGGCCCAGGATTTTAAGGATTTTGATTTAATCTATGTCATGGACCGAAGCAATTATAAAAACGTCATCGCTTTAGCACCCAATGATGATGAAATTGCAAAAGTTAACTTATTATTGGATGGAATTGATTCTGAATGGAAGGAGGTTCCGGACCCCTATTATGACGTAGAAGAAGGATTTGAACATGTTTTTCATTTGATTGATGAGGCCTGTAATGGAATTGCCAAAAAATTGAAAGCAAAATAAACCTATGGAAGATATTAAAAAACCGTCTGGCAAGCTTTATCTCATCCCCTGCACTTTGGGAGAAAATGAACCGTTGGAAGTTTTACCAATATCGATAAAGAGGGCCATTGAGGAAATTGATTTTTATATTGTCGAAAATGAAAAATCGGCTAGACGTTTCATTAAAAAGATCAGTCCAAGAAAACAGCAACCTAATTTGCAGATTGAGGTTTTGAACAAATATACGGAACCCGAAACCATACCCACTTTTTTACAACCTTGCTTCGAAGGCCATGATGTCGGTGTGATTTCTGAAGCAGGTTGCCCAGGTATTGCTGATCCAGGTGCCGATGTAGTAATATTGGCCCATCAAAAAGGAGTAGAGGTGGTACCGCTTGTTGGTCCTTCATCAATTTTACTGGCATTAATGGCTAGCGGTTTAAACGGACAGAATTTCGCCTTTAATGGGTATTTACCCATAGACGTTGCCGAGCGAAAAAAAGCAATTAAATCCTTAGAGAAGAAATCAAGGGAGTTAAGCCAATCCCAATTATTCATTGAAACACCCTATAGAAATGATAAGTTATTGGAAGAATTATTGAAAACATTATCAAAGGACACTTTGTTATGTGTAGCATGTGACATTACACTGAATACCGAATTCATTACTACCAAAAGTGTTTTCTCCTGGAAGACTACCACGGTTGAGTTGAACAAGAGACCCACAATATTCATCATTCAGGGATAAAAAATAAACCCTGACATCTCGATAGCTATCGGGAGCAGGGCTTACCATTTTCATACGTAAATAAAGTTTTAGACCTTAGGGTTGCGCCTTGGGAGAACGGGCGAAAGGTCATACCCCGAAAATGTCTGGATATACCCAAAGATTGTTGCCCCATAGGCATCCTTGGTGTTTAACTTACCTAAAGAATGTAAATATTTGATTACATTCCCTGGGCCTGCCAAATGTGCCGCTGCCAACATTCCTGATTCTGTAATCTCAACACCTTGGATTTTTTTCCCTGTATATTTTTCAATATCCCTTCGAAGAATCCACTTATTCCGGGCAATATTCGTTTCAAATGCCCTTTCTTGAAGTATGGGGTCGTTCAAAAACCTTGTTCCATTGTAAACACCCATAAGCCGAAGGGTTCCTACACCAAATTGGTATTTACCCAGATACCCGAGGGTATTGGTGACAAAGTAATTTCCTGATGACTCCTTAAAAGCCAGAGCCTCTTTAAAACCAAAATAGGAACTACCTAAAAACGGCGGTTCCACCATTGTTTTAGCCAAAACAGTTTTGTTTTTGGGGAACAAAACCTCAGTAGGTTCGTCGACCTTTAGGCTTTCGGGCACTCTCTGATTTAAGAAAAAGCCATCAAAACTTACAAAGACCAACAACATGATAAGTGAGCAAAAAAAGATAATACATCTTCTCATATCTCTGTTTTCTTAAGACTTAAAACCAAAATAACGGCTTGCTTAAATTTCACTTGACAAAGATATAGTGGGCATTATGTAAGTGTATCAAAGCCTTGTTAAAAAATTAAAAAAATAGTTAACAAGTCTTAAAATTTCGATTAATAGTCTATCTTTTGATGTTCTGGCTATTAATCCATCGGATATATTGCACTTTATTTCGGTTGTGCTGCGCCAATGATTCGGCAAATTTATGGTATCCGAAATTCTCAACATTTGCAACCATATAGAAATAATCATGCTTTTCAGGGTTTAAAACAGCCTCGACTGCCGTGATATCGGGCATAGTAATGGGGCCAGGAGGTATCCCATGAAATTTGTACGTATTATAGGGAGAATCAAGTTCTAAGTCTTTGTACAAAACCCTTTTTATTACTGTATCAAAATTGCCTAGGTGTTTTTTAAGTGCATAAATGACAGTAGGGTCTGCTTGCAACTTGGTATTCTTCTTTATCCTATTTAAGTAAAGTCCGGCAACTTTTGGTCTTTCCTCGACCTTGGCTGTTTCTTTGTGCACAATAGAAGCTAGGGATACGACTTCATTTGGAGTGAGGCCTCGTGCCTTGGCCTTTTTTCTCCTTTCAGGGTTCCAAAACCGGTTATATTCTTTTAACATTCGGTCCCTAAACTTTTCAGGAGAGGTGTTCCAAAAAAACTCATAACTGTTGGGGATGTACATTACAATTTTGGTAGCATCGTTGAATCCGTTGGCAGCCAAAAACCCCTTATCCTCAAAGGCTGACAATAAACCCACACTGTCAGCTTCTATCTGCTTAGAAACCCTTCCGGCCAAATCTGCCAAAGTTTCTTGGTTATTAAAAGCGACATTCACAGGAACATTCCCACTTCGCAATGAGTTGACAATCTCATTATTGTTCATTCCCTTCCTTATAATATACTTGCCCCCTTTGACATGGGCAGAATAACTTTTTCTTTCGGCCACCTTTGTAAAAGAATTGGTATCCTCTAGCAATGGGTCCAATAACTTCTGAACATCCATTATACTAGCTTTGGACGTTATAAATATAAAAGCTTCGTCATTATTGAACTTGGTATTTGGCGAGAAGATAGCACTATATACCATATATGCGAAAAAGCCCCCTATAACCAGGCCCAAAACTACAATTGCCAATAAAATTTTCTTGATGTACATTACGGTTTTATCTTTTGGAACAAAATTTCATTTTTATATGATCCGTTTGAAAATATCCAATCCTTTTTGATTCCTGCCTGCAAAAATCCCATTTTTTGGAATAGATGAACACTTGCCGCATTATCCTCCACAACATTGGCAAACAATTGCCTGAGACCTAGCGTCGTAAATGCATAATCGCACAACAACGCAATGGCTTGGGTTCCTATCCCATTATTTCGCTCATTTTCCTCCAAAACAACAATACCAATACCTGCCCTATGGTTTTGAGGATCGAAGTCAAATAAATCTATGAGGCCTAAGACCGTATCCTTTTTACAAATACATAAACGTAATTGTTTAACGTCGTATATATCCCTATGTGCATTTTCCAAATACTGCTTCAGAACATGTTTGGAGTAAGGAGTGGTCGTTCCACTAATCTCCCATACGCTTGGGTTGTTCTCTAACGTATATAAGAAATCCAAGTCTTCTGGCTCAAGAGCCCTTAAGTGAATATCTTTCCCTACTAAACTCAACATTCAATTTCCCCTTTAAAAACCAGCTTGGCCGGTCCTATTAAACTAACATTACTGTAACCTTGGGTGTCAACATTAAAACTAACCTTCAAATCACCTCCTTTGGTTCTTATATTCACTGTATTACCCTCTACTCTGTTAGCTTTGTGCATGGCAATGGCCACTGCAGTCACCCCCGTTCCACAGGACAAGGTTTCGTCCTCAACACCACGTTCATAAGTCCTTACCGAAAATTTGGAATCGTCCAATGATTCCACAAAGTTGATATTACTTCCTTTTTCACCGTAAAGTCCATATCTTAATTTGGCTCCCTCCTTATATACATTGAATTGGTCCAACCCTTCCACGAGCTGCACATGATGTGGCGAACCTGTGTCCAGAAAAAAGGAATTGGGTTTGGCGTGAATTTCTTTTACATTGGTCATTTTAAGATCAACAACATCATTATCTATGATAGCTGTATGCAAACCGTCGACAGCATTAAAAGAAGCTTTCTTTGAAATGACTCCAAGAAACTGGGCAAAAGCAACCAAGCATCTCCCACCATTGCCGCACATTGAACTTTGATTACCATCCGAATTAAAATAGACCATTTTAAAATCGGTCGACTCGTCATTTTCCAATAAAATGAGTCCATCTGCCCCAATTCCAAACCTTCGGTCACAGAGTGATGCAACAAGTTGTACGTCTTCAACAGGGAACACCTTGTCACGATTATCAATCATAATAAAATCGTTCCCTGTTCCTTGATATTTATAAAATGTAAGTAGCATGCAAAAATGTTAAACGACAAAGATAGGATAATATTAAGGGTTTTTTGGCAGTTAAAAAGTAGTTAAACTACAAAAACCTAACTCCAAAATATTATAGCTTTACATTAATTAGTTAGCTGAAGAAATAAAAATTACAATTTACTTATGAAGAAGATAGGAAGTTTATTGCTTGTTGCTGTTTTTGCCGGAGCCATTACTTTAGGGGCTTATAAATTATTTATTGAAGAGACCAATTATGCCATTATCACCAATGAGAATGGCGCATCTATCGTAAATACAAGTTTAACGCCCTCTTCTGCAAAAGGTTCTGGAATCAATGAAGTTGATTTTACTACTGCGGCTGAAACAACTGTAAATGCCGTGGTACACGTAAAAAATGTTTCCATAAGTAAAGGACCAACTAGCATTATGGAGTTCTTCTATGGCCATGAAGGAGGGCAAAAATCCCAAGTAGGTACAGGTTCAGGGGTCATTATTTCATCAGATGGATATATTGTTACCAATAACCATGTTATAAAAAATGCCACTCAATTACGGGTTACCCTGAACAACAATAAATCCTATGAAGCTGAATTGATAGGCACCGACCCAAATTCAGATATAGCCTTATTGAAGATTGATGCAAAAAGACAATTGCCTTATCTGGCCTTTGGGAATTCTGACAATGTTAGGCTTGGGGAATGGGTTTTGGCTGTCGGGAACCCATTTAATCTTACTTCTACTGTAACCGCAGGAATAGTGAGTGCCAAAGCAAGGGCCCTTATGAGAAATGATAAATCATTTATTCAAACCGATGCTGCGGTCAATCCCGGAAATAGCGGAGGAGCCTTGGTCAATACCAATGGGGACCTTATTGGAATAAATACAGCTATTTCTTCACAAACCGGTTCTTATGTGGGTTACTCTTTTGCGGTTCCCAGCAATATTGCCAAAAAAGTCATTGACGATATCATGGAATATGGTAATGTGCAAAAGGCAATAATTGGCATTAGTCCACCCATAATGAATTCTCCCTATGCCATAGAAAATGGTTTGAACGAAATTGAAGGTGTATATATTGACAACGTCCGTGAGGATTCCGGAGCTGCCGATGCCGAATTAAGGGAAGGTGACATTATTAAAAAAGTTGATGATATCAAGGTGCAGCGATTTGTCGACCTTACCGGTTATATTTCCACAAAACGACCAGGAGATTCGGTTGAATTGGATATTGAACGTGATGGTGAAATCATGACCGTCCCCATTCGATTAAAAAAGAGTCAAACGATAACATTGCCGACAATGATGCTTGAGGTCAAAGATTTAAATGAAAAAGACCAAAAACGATTTAAAACCAAAAAAGGGGTTAAGATTGTTAGAGTACCTCCAGCCTATACGGATTATGGTCTTAGGGGTAAAGTAATCGTTGAGGTCGATGGAAATAAAGTAGAGGATAAAGAAGATGCAAAAAGGCTGTTTGGGCGTATTTCAAGATATGGGAAAACAAGTATTACCATGTTAAACGATAAAGGGGAGCGCGAACGTCTCATATTCCAATAGATAAAATACCAAATTAAAAAAGCGCCCTTGAAAGGCGCTTTTTTTAATACTAAATAGTGCTACTATAACGTTTGAAATATATAGTTTTGCAAAAAATATCTAACCAAATATAAATGATGACGCATACTACATCTTATGAAAAAGAATTGGCTTTTCAAGCAGATAGAAGAAAGGCCACCACTGAATTCATAAAGATAACCAGTGATCTTTGGTATGATAAATCCATAGAGATTGTATTGTTCAAAAATCAAATCATCGACAAAAATGTGAGTGACATTATTCACTTGCATGAATACGCTGGAGAGTTTGTACAAAAACCCATATCAATTTTCGATTCTGTCGAAATTCTCAGGGCGATAAATGACATTAAATTACCCCCATCAAAATTAGATATTGGCAAACTTGCCTACGAATATCATTCTGATGACAATAACTATAATGATGTAAAGGCCTTTGTGATTGATAAGCTCAACAATGCCAATGACACCAATAACTTTAAACCCAGAGATGTAGTATTATATGGGTTTGGAAGAATAGGTAGGCTCTTGGCAAGGGAATTAATGGCCAAAACCGGCAAGGGAAATCAGTTAAGATTAAGGGCAGTTGTTACCAGAGGTACAATAAATGAAGACATACTTGAGAAAAGGGCGAACTTATTGCGAACAGATTCGGTCCATGGAAGATTCATGGGAACCGTTGATATTGATATAGAAAATAGTTCATTAATAATCAATGGGACCACAGTACATATTATTAGTGCTTCAAAACCCGAAGATATTGATTATACCCAATTCGGAATCGAAAACGCGTTATTGATCGATAATTCAGGTGCTTTTAGGAACCAAGAACAACTGGCAAGACATTTAAAATCCAAAGGTATCTCCAAGGTGTTATTGACCGCTCCAGGAAAAGAGGTGCCTAATATTGTTCATGGTGTCAATCATTTGGAATATAACCCAGATAACACCCAAATATTCTCGGCTGCATCATGTACCACAAATGCCATTACCCCTATTCTTAAAGTCATTGAAGATTCCTTGGGTATTAAAAAAGGTCACTTGGAAACAATTCACGCTTATACCAATGACCAAAATCTTGTTGATAACTTGCATGGGAAATATAGACGTGGAAGAGCTGCGGCCTTAAACATGGTGATAACCGAAACCGGTGCAGGAAAGGCCGTTTCAAAGGCAGTTCCGTCTCTACACGGTAAATTGACCTCAAATGCCATAAGGGTACCCGTACCCAACGGTTCCTTAGCAATCCTTAACTTGGAAATAAAGAATAAGACCTCTCTGGATGGGATCAATACAATTCTGAAGAAATATGCCTTGGAGGGAGATTTGGTAGAACAGATAAAATACTCATTGAGCAAAGAAATGGTGTCTTCGGATATAGTTGGCACCTCTGCCCCGTCTATTTACGACAGCAGGGCCACCATAGTTTCTGACAACGGAAAGAATATAGTCCTTTATATTTGGTACGACAATGAATATGGTTATTCGCATCAGGTAATTCGCTTGGCAAAATACATCGCCAAGGTGCGAAGATTCACCTATTATTAAAGGTTAATCTACTAAAAACACCTATGGCAAGGTGCAGATATGCTGATAAATAATCATTAGGTTGCATTCGATTTTTTTTCTAAATTAATAATATTGAATTACTTTAGCCCCCTCTAAATCATTAACTATCACCTAGAATCACTTAACAATGAAAGGTTTAAAAACACTATTGATTGCGTTGGCCTTGTTTGCATTCAATCTCCAAAATGCACAAAACCAAGAAACTACCAAAGAGGAATTGTCTTTGGACAAAGGGCCTATATATAGCCAATTCGAATATCTCTATAAGAAATCAGGTAATTATAGATCGGAAGGTAAAAGATATGAAGTGGTTCGCGTTATATCTTTGGATAAATTGCGTAAAAATGTATTGGATTCACTCAATGCATCCTCAAAAAAAGCTGCCGAACTGAATGCAACAATTTATGGCCATGAAGCTACCATTACATCGCTCAATAAAAAATTGGAAGAGACGACCAACAATTTGTCCGTTGTGACGAACGAAAAGGATAGCATGTCTTTTTTGGGTATTTTAGTGTCTAAAGGCACTTATAATTTTATTCTCTGGACCATTATCTGTGGGCTACTTTTGCTATTCCTGCTTTTTGTATTTAAATTTAGAAGGAGCAACACATTAACACAAGAAGCCAAAACAGCACTGTCCGAAGTAGAGATTGAATATGAGAACCATCGTCGTAGAGCTCTTGAAAGAGAACAGAAAATAAGCAGGCAATTGCAAGATGAGATAAACAAGCACAAAAAATCAAAATAAAAAAATGCTCCATTTGGGGCTTTTTTTATCACTTCTTCCAAACCATGGTAAAGATAATAGAAGCCACTAAAAATAGTTTAGAGCAAATAATACCCCTATTTGATCTATATAGAACGTTTTTCAATCGGCCAAGCGATGAGAAAGGCGCAAAGGAATTCCTTGAAGCGCGATTCGATAATTCAGAATCCAACATTTTCATTGCTATGGTTAATGAACAGGCCGTAGGATTCGTGCAGTTGTATCCAATCTTTTCATCGATATCAATGCAACGTTTCTTTATACTAAATGACCTATATGTGAATACCTCTTTCAGACAACAACGAATCGGTGAGACCTTGCTGGAAAGAGCCAAAAAAATCTGCAAAGAGCAAAATCATAAAGGATTGGCATTGGAAACTGCAGTCGATAATCCGGCTTAAAAATTATATGAAAAATTTAGGTTGAGTAAAAGTCATGGGCTGTTACCATTACTTTTGGGAGGCCAAATAATCAAGAAAATACAACCATCAATGAGAATTGACATTATTACCGTTCTACCGGAATTGTTAAAAAGTCCATTTGAGGCATCAATCATGAAAAGGTCCATTGAAAAAGGCTTGGTCGAAGTCTACATGCATAATCTAAGGGATTATACAGACAAAAGCTACAATCAAGTCGATGATTACCAATTTGGAGGAGGGGCAGGAATGGTTTTGATGATAGAACCCATTGATAAATGTATATCTCATTTACTGGCCGAACGCACGTATGACCAAGTAATTTATATGTCCCCTGATGGCCACACCCTTGATCAGAAAATGGCAAATAGCTTATCGTTGGTTGAAAATATAATCATTCTATGTGGTCATTACAAAGGGGTTGATCAAAGGGTTCGGGATGCATACATTACAAAAGAAATCTCCGTTGGCGATTATGTTCTATCTGGTGGTGAACTTGCAGCTGCTATTTTATGCGATTCTATAATACGGTTGATTCCCGGTGTGCTGAACAATGAGACTTCAGCCCTTACAGATACTTTTCAGGATAACCTTTTAGCTCCCCCTGTGTATACCAGACCATCCGAATATAAAGGCATGAAAGTCCCTGATGTACTTTTAAGTGGTAATTTTCCGAAAATTGAAAAATGGCGCGAAGAGGAAGCTTATAAACGGACCGAGGAACTGCGTCCTGATCTATTGAAGAAATAACGAAACCGAGAAGTCTCTTTTTTAGATGAAAAAATAAAAAAATCCTTGTAGATTCTATTTTATGCGCTATTTTTGCACACTATTTAATTAACCTCTGACGAAAATCGTGAATGTTGATTGCATATAATCATAAATCAAAGTAATGGAATCATTAATTAATTTCGTAGAAAACGAGTTTATCTCAAAAAAAGAATTTCCTGATTTTTCTGCAGGAGATACAATTACGGTTTACTATGAAATCAAGGAAGGTGAGAAGACACGTACACAGTTTTTTAAAGGTGTGGTCATTCAACGAAGAGGTTCAGGTGCAACAGAAACCTTTACAATACGTAAAATGTCTGGTACAGTAGGTGTTGAACGTATATTCCCAATCAATATGCCAGCTTTGCAAAAGGTTGAGGTCAATAAAAGGGGTAAAGTACGTAGAGCAAGAATTTACTACTTCAGAGGTCTTACAGGGAAAAAAGCTAGAATCAAGGAGGTACGTTCGTAAAACCTTAGCAAAAATATCACAAAAAAGCATCCTGTAAATAGGGATGCTTTTTTTATGAACAATTGTTGATAACCGAAGTTCATAATATGTTGATTCCTAAATCTTTGTATATTCAG
>JAGLKG010000123.1 GCA_023141835.1 Maribacter sp.
TCGGGACCAATCATAAAATTCAAAACAGTCTCTTACTATAATCTTGAGAATAATGAATACGAGGAATAAAATATTAAACCTGACAAAAATCATTTTTTGAGGGGTATCTTCTATTTTATCTTTGCCGTATGAAAAATGTAATCCTATTTGTGGCAGTCTTGATGCTTGTAAAGCCGTTATGGCCTTTAGCAGAGTACGTCGTGAATTACGATTACATTATTGAAAATCTTTGTGAAAATAGGGATAAACCGCAGTTGAATTGTGATGGCAAGTGTTATTTGGCCAAACAATTGGCTAAGGAGTCCGAGGGTAAGCAAAAAAATCCCTTTGATGGTGAAAAATCCAAAACAGAGATTCAACATGTCGTTTTCTTCCAGGACTTATCCTCTTTTGATTTAGAGATTTGCTTGAACAATTCCCGATACACTAAATTCGACACTACACAGTTTTTGACTTCAAATTTATTTGTCACCGATATTTCAGAGCCACCTGAATTGGGTTAATGCACTTCACCGAGCCCAATTGGGTCTTTTCGGCATATTCCATTCTTTTTCTGTACCTATCGTAATCTTGGTCTGCCGAGCTTTTCAAAACAGTCCCGAAATCTGTAGGAATATTTTGGAAACCCTAAGTTGCTGTTCAGTGTTTGTGCACTCCGTTTCTAATAAACCGTGAATTTTTTGATCTGAGTACTTGGGTCAAGAATATTCATATTGTCTTATCTATTGAATTATCAAACAAATATTATGAAAACCAATTTAGGTATTCGGCCAAAAAGCCTATGGCTGACCTTTGGCAACAATCGTTGCGTCTATGTATTGGCGATGTTATTTTTCCTGTTTTTTTCCAAAAACTTGGATGCCCAAGAGGGGATTGTAGAAAAAATAGAGGATTCCATCTTGCATATCAATTTGGATGAGGTCGTTCTAATTTCTTCTAGGAAAGCACTGGGTCATCAGAAACAGACCAAGCCTTTGTCGTCACTGGACGAATATTTGGAATCTGCGCAAAAAGTAAACATGGTAAAAAGGGGAGCCTACGCTTGGGAGCCCACTTTGAACAATATGTTTTCAGAACGGTTATCGGTTACCATAGACGGAATGCGAATTTTTGGCGCCTGTACCGATAAAATGGATCCCATAACATCATATGTAGATGTATCTAACCTTTCCAAGGCCCATGTGGTCTCAGGGCAACAAGGAGCGGAGCATGGGACCACAATTGGAGGAGCCATGGATTTGGAACTACATAAAAGTAATTTCGCAAATACAGGACTTAAGGGAAGTTTGGAAAGTGGTTTTGAAACGAATAATGAGCTCAGGATAGTGGGAGCAGCTCTTGATTATTCAAGTGATAAGTTTTATGTGGACGGTGATATTATTTACCGAAAAGCGGAGAACTATTTTGATGGCAAAGGCAATGAGGTCGGTTTCTCCCAATACGGGAAGTATAATTTTTCGGCCAATGGGGGGTATAAGGTCAATGATGGCAATAAATTAACTGCCACTCTTATTTTTGACGAGGCGCGGGATGTTGGATATTCCGCGTTACCCATGGATGTTTCTTTGGCTAGGGCATTGATTACCTCGGTTGGTTTTGAACAAGACAAGTTGGGTACGTTCAGTGATTGGAAATCTAAGCTGTATTTCAACAAGGTTACCCATGTCATGGATGATTCTAAACGCCCTGATGTACCCATTCGAATGGATATGCCTGGTTGGAGCGATACCTATGGGTTTTTATCACAGCTGAAAAAGATTACCGATAAACATAACTTTCTGCTAAAGTGGGATGGGTTTTATAATAAATCTTTGGCAGAAATGACGATGTACCCCAATAATCCCAATGAATCGCCAATGTTTATGCTTACATGGCCCGATGTACGAACCCTGAATACTGGTTTTTATGCTCAAGATCAAATAGATTTTAAAGGGAGTTCCCTAAAATTATCCACAAGAATCGCCATACAGAACAATAAGGTGGCGGATGAGTTAGGCCTCAATAGTTTACGGATTTTTTATTCGGATTTGGAACAGTCCCAGAATCATTTCCTAAAAAGCGTTTCAGCACAGTATCACAAGCATTTGGAACCTTTCCATATCAATCTTGGCATCTCCTACGGAGATAGGGCTCCTTCTGTTTCCGAGGGCTACGGTTTTTTTCTGTTCAACAGCTTTGATAATTACGATTACATAGGTAATCCGGGTTTGAAAAATGAAAAGTCATTTGAAGGTAACGCCAAAATTTCGTTGCAAAGGGCGAAGTTTAAAACTAGCCTTGAAGGAAATATTTTTCATATTTCCGACTACATAATCGGCGAAGTGGATCCAATGTTAAGTGCCATGACCATTGGGGCGGAAGGAGTAAAGGTGTATTCGGGTTTGAAATATGCTGATTTGGTAAACGTATCATGGGATATGGAATATTCAATTTTACCGGAATTAAAATGGTCCGGGACTGTTTCCTATCATAGGGGCACCGATAATGACCATCGGAACCTACCTTTTATAAGCCCCGTGGCATATCGTTCTGGTCTTACTTACAAGAAGGAAACCTTTTCAGGAACCATGACAATGAAGGGAGCTGGAAAACAAACGAACTTCAATGGTGCATTTGGAGAGGATCAAACGCAAGCTTATACGGTCTTTTCCTTGACATTTGGTAAGACCTTTTATTTATCAAATGACTGGGTTTATGCCAAAGTAGGCTTGGAAAATATTTTTGACGAATATTATTCCACCTATACCGACTGGAATAACATTCCAAGAATGGGGCAAAATTTCTTTTTGTCCCTTTCTTATTCTATCAATTGAATTAAAAAAAATTACAATCAATAAAATAAAATAAAATGAAAACAATAAAATTAGTAATAGCAGCAATTATTTTTTCAATAGGTTTTTCATCCTGTACCAAGGATGATGATTCGCCAATAGTTGAGGAGAATCCCTTGGCAGATTATAAAATGGTATCGAGTTTAAAGGCAAATGCCCATACCATTGAAGTTTATTCTGAACAAGAGCAATATACCATAGGGTACAACGAATTGTTTATTCGCATCAAGGATGATGCATCCGACAGTTATATTTCCAATGCCGAAATTTCATGGACACCCCTAATGCATATGAGCCAGATGAAACATTCTTGCCCCAAATCAGCCATTGTTGAAGACGGTGATGAATCGGTTTATAAGGGTTTTGTGATATTCCAGATGCCCGGCAATGATGATGAATATTGGGACCTGACTTTAGATTATACGATTGATGGAGTGGCGTATAGTGTTACCCAATTGCTTGATGTAAAAGCACCAGCAGATAATAAAAGACGGGTCACTGTCTTTACAGGGAGCGACGATGTACGCTATGTGCTTGCAATGATGCCCTTGACACCCGAAGTGGCCATTAACGATTTTTCCGCCATGCTGTTCAAAATGGAAAACATGATGACTTTTTCATTGACAGAAAACTATGAGGTTGCGCTAGATCCACGAATGCCGAGCATGGGCAATCATAGTTCTCCAAATAATGTGAATCTGGTCTATGATGCCGAATCCAAAATGTATATGGGCAAGCTGTCCTTGACTATGACGGGTTATTGGAAAATAAACATGAAACTGTTGAACGAATCCAATGAAGTAATAAAGGGAGAAGATGTTACAGATGAAAACACTGAAAGCAGCTTATTTTTTGAGTTGGAGTTTTAGTAAATTTTTTAGGAAGGGAATTCCCACTCTTTTCGATAATTAACAGGAAGCTTTCGAAAAACTAAATTTACAAGTGCTGTTCGGTTCTTGATTTCCAATAGTTCTTATTCAAATCGGGAAAAATACCCCTTACAATAATCTTAAGGATTGTACATAGGGGTATTTTGTATATGTTTTTTTTTAATTTTTATCCAAAACCTGATATTTATCATGATTTTAAATTTTCATTACCAATAGATTTGCCCCAATTAAAGATAAAAATGTCTTTTATTTTGTGGAACCTTTTAAACCAACTAAAACATGTTATCCAAAAAACAAGCAAGAGCTTTCTTTCTAGGAGGAACATTAGTAACCTTTTTAATATTTATTGGGCTTACTATTTATTCTTTTAGCAAGGGAAATGATCAAAGTAATCATGAGAATATCACAGAATCTGTGGTTAGGGGAAAAATGATATGGGAATCCAACAATTGTATGGGTTGTCATACCCTATTGGGCGAAGGAGCATATTATGCCCCTGAGCTTACCAAAGTGATAGACCGATTGAATATGAAATATAACGGTCAGGGAGAAGAAGTGATCAAAAGTATTTTAATGTCGCCAGTCCCGTGGCAACCCAACGGAAGAAAAATGGTCGCTTATGATATGACCGAACAAGAGGCCGAGGACGTCGTAGAGTTCTTTAGATGGATTGGAGAAATCGATTTAAACGGATTTGATAGAATAGTATCACCACTGGCCAAAGAAGATAATAACAACTAAACTAAAAAAATCATGAAATATAAATCACAAAAAGTAGCCTATTGGTTCTTTGCACTATCAATGCTTCTGTTGGTATTGCAATTGGTATATGGCTTTGTAATGGGTTTTGCCCGAATAGGCTTTGATAATTTACACGAATTTGTACCTTTTAATACAGCTAGGGCAGTACACACGAATCTATTGGTTGTGTGGCTATTATCCGGTTTTATGGGTGCTGCCTATTATATTATCCCAGAGGAGGCACAACGGGAATTAGTGAGCGTAAAGCTGGCATATGTGCAATTGATCAGTTTGGCTGTGGTCGGCGTTGTTGCTGTAGTCGGCTTTCATTTTAATTATTGGGAAGGAAGAAAGTTTTTGGAGATTCCCAGACCTTTGGATTTTCTAGTAGTAATTAATGTGCTATTATTCCTAGGACTGATTTTGGTTACCTTATTTAAAGGAAAAAGAAGAACAACCACAGCATTGGTATTGTCGATGGGTCTTTTGTTTGCCGCCTTATTATACCTGCCTGGAATGTTGCCTTTTGACAGTCAAGTGATGGATTCTTTTTTCCGCTGGTGGGTTGTTCACCTATGGGTAGAAGGTGTTTGGGAATTGATTATGGGAGGTATTTTGTCTTTCTTGTTAATCAAACTTACAGGTGTCGATAGAGAGGTCATTGAAAAATGGCTTTATGTTATCGTTGGTTTAACCTTCCTTTCTGGAGTTTTGGGAACAGGTCATCATTACTACTATATAGGTGTCAACAAAATTTGGTTGATCGTTGGTGGAATATTCTCGGCATTGGAACCTCTGGCGTTCTTGGCCATGGCATTATTCGCCGTAAATATGTATCGAAAAGGAGAGAAGAAACACCCTAATAAATTGGCTTTATATTGGACTCTCGGTGCGGCAATTGTCTCTTTTGTTGGTGCTGGTCTTTTGGGATTTGCACATACTTTACCACAAACCAATTTGTATACCCACGGAACCCTCGTAACCGCAATGCATGCTCATCTTGCATTCTGGGGTGCCTATGGCATGATTGTGCTGGCTATAATCAGTTATAGTTTACCAAATATGACCGGAAGAAAATTGTATTTGACCCCAAGAGGTAGAGCAGCCTTTTGGTTCTCCAATATCGGGATGGTCGGCATGACGGTGGCCTTTGGGGTTGCTGGTGTTGTTCAAGTGTATCTAGAACGAAAATTCGGAATGGATTTTATGGCCGTTCAAAAAGAAGTAAGCATCCATTTTGTGGTATTGATTATCTGCGCTTCTGTTTTTACAACAGGAATAATCATGTATATCATTGAATTTTATAAACACGGTAGGCCGACCGATGAGGCCTTGGAAGCAAGTCTTGAATAAATTTTTAAAATAATAACTAAAAACAAATATCAATTAATTTATTAAGAATGAAAAATTTGAAAACAGTGTTTAAAGGGATGTGTCTAGTACTTTTTGCGTCTTTGTTGGTAACAAGTTGCGCAGACAATTCCTCCAATGCTAAATCTGCTATTGAGGCGGTGGATATTGCTATAAAAGGGACTATGAAAGCTGAGCTGACAGCCCCTCCATATGTGCCAGCCCCAGTAGGTGATCGTCCGGCGAAAAAACTGATTGTGGACATGGAGATTCTTGAAGAAGTGGGCGAAATGGCCGATGGTGTACAATATGTATACTGGACGTTTGGAGGCTCTGTGCCAGGCAGTTTTATACGTACAAGAGTTGGCGACGAAGTAGAATTCACTCTATCAAATCACCCAGACAATAAGTTACCACATAATATCGATTTACATGCAGTAACTGGTCCTGGTGGTGGTGCAACCTCTTCGTTTGTTGCTCCTGGACATGAGAAAACATTCTCTTTTAAAACTTTGAACCCTGGATTATATGTATATCACTGTGCTACGGCACCAGTTGGTATGCACATTGCCAACGGAATGTATGGTTTAATTTTAGTGGAACCGGAAGGTGGGTTACCTGAGGTTGACAAGGAATACTACATCATGCAGGGTGACTTCTATACTAAAGGAGAAAATGGCGACCCTGGATTACAACCTTTTGATATGAGAAAGGCGGTAGATGAGGATGCCGATTATGTGGTTTTTAACGGAAAAGTAGGCGCATTGACAGGAGACAATGCCATTACCGCAGATGTCGGTGAAACGGTACGTTTGTATGTTGGAAATGGAGGACCCAACCTAACTTCTTCTTTTCATGTTATTGGTGAAATATTTGATAATGTGCATATTGAGGGTGGCTCACTAATAAATAAAGATGTACAAACAACCTCTATCCCTGCAGGGGGAGCTGCCATAGTTGACTTTAAAGTAGATGTGCCAGGGACTTTTATTTTGGTTGATCATGCTATTTTTCGGGCCTTTAATAAAGGTGCTTTGGGAATGCTTAAAGTGAAGGGTGAAAATCATGTGGATATATATTCAGGTGTTAAACAAGAGGGTATTTATAATCCTGAAGGAGGGACACTGCAAGAAATGCCCGATGATGGTGTGGCAAAAGCCACTTCCACCACTCCAAAGACTTTATCAGAGAAAATTGCATCTGGAAAACAGATTTACACTAAAACTTGTTTTGCCTGTCATCAGGCAAATGGCGAAGGTATAGCAAGTGCGTTTCCTCCATTGGCAAATTCTGATTATTTGAATGCCGATGTCAATCGCGCCATTGATATTGTACTTAATGGGAAAATCGGGGAAATTACGGTCAATGGTAAAAAATATAATAGTGTAATGACAAAACAAACACTGACCAACGACGAAGTAGCAGATGTACTTACTTACGTCTACAACTCTTGGGGAAATAACAAGACTAATGTTACTTCAAGCCAGGTGGCACAAGTTAAAAACGGACATTAACTAGCTCAATGATGGGAACTGTTTTAAGACTGACATATTGTTTAGCGTTATTTTGGACGACCAATTCAATTTGTCAGTCTAAAATGGTTTCAATACAAGGAGATTCCTATATCCCCTTATACGGTAGGGATTCCCTACAGGTAACTATTTCTGATTTTGATATGGATGTATATCCGGTTACCAATAAGGAATATCTGCAATTTGTAAAAGATCATCCCAAATGGAGAAGGTCTGCGGTATTAAAACTCTTTGCTGATAAAAATTATTTATCCCAATGGGACTCTGATACTACTTTGAATACCAACCAATCCTTAGATGCTGCGATAACCAATGTTTCTTGGTTTGCAGCCAAGGATTATTGCGAGTGCCAGGGAAAAAGGTTGCCTACCATAGATGAGTGGGAATATGTTGGGATGGCCAATGAAAAACTACCAGATGCACGTACGCTAAAAGCATACAACGAGTATATTTTATCCTGGTATGAAAAGCCAAAAACCTTTAATAATGAAATAGGCTCCACCTTTAAAAATTATTGGGGAGTTTTTGACTTACACGGACTCGTTTGGGAATGGACTTTGGATTTCAATTCGGTTTTGGTCTCAGGAGAGTCACGTAAAGATGTAGATAATGA
>JAGLKG010000124.1 GCA_023141835.1 Maribacter sp.
GATAAATTTATCTATGTAGAGATTATCAGAAAGCAGTCCGAAAAGAAAGAAGATGTTAATCAAGTTGATACTACTAAAGAAAGCATTGATAAAATCACACCAAAAGTAATCAAGTTAATATCCACCACCATCTCAGATCTATCGGATGAAGATGGTTGGGCATTCCTGGGTGATGTTGGGAGTTTGTTGCAAAAAAAGCAACCTAATTTTGATTCAAGGAACTATGGGTTTGAAAAATTGACTCCATTAATTAAATCCATTGGCAATTTCGATGTCGAACAAAGAGAGAGTCCTAAAGGCAAACACAAATTGATTTTCGTAAAGAATAAGGAAAATCATTCAACAAGGGCCAAAAAATAATATGACCAACACTAGATATGGTATGGCAAGAGTGGTTCTGTCGCTACTCATTAGTGTAATAATAGCTTCTTGCGCACCTAAGGCACAAGATATGTATTTGGGACAAGGTTTTATGGCAGGCGAAGTAACATCAAGCTCCGTACTACTACAATCCCGGTTAACAGTTTCCGATACCCTCACCGATGGGGACCTAATGGGCAAACAAGGTATTGGAATGTTTCAATTGGATTTGGATTCTACCTTCAACAACCCTATAAACTCCAATGTCATAAAGGCTTTTCCTGAAAACGACTTCATTGTAAAAACAAAAGTCACTGGGCTAAAGGCTGGCAAGAAATACTACTATCGCCTTAAATTTGGTCCTAATGCTATTTCCCAATTTACAAGTGAGACCGGAAGTTTCAAAACACTACCCGGACCTGATTCCGATAAAAAAGTATCGTTTGCCGTAACAACGGGGATGAATTACTATCATTTTTATTTTGGTCGCTATGAAAGCGCGAAAGCCTATTCAGGTAGCGATAGAAAGCTGGGCTATCCGGCCTTGGAGGCCATTAGAACACTGAAGCCCGATTACTTCATTGGCACAGGGGATAATGTCTATTTTGACCATCCCCATAAGAAAAATTTCGACAAGGCGATCAAAGCAGGGAAAAATCCCCATCCCGGGAGATATGGAGGTATGGAAGTGGTCGATGAAATTGGGATACGAAGAAAATACCACGAACAATTTATTCAGCCAAGATTTCGAGATCTTTTCAAAAACCTAGGAACCTATTGGGAAAAGGATGACCACGACTATAGATTCAATGATGCAGATACCATCCGGGAATTTCCCATATCGCACGATTTGGGGATTAAGAGTTTTAAGGAACAATTACCTGTTGTAGATCCCGCCAAACCCAATACTAAGACATATCGTACGTACCGAATGAATAAAGACCTCCAGATTTGGATGTTAGAAGGAAGGGATTACAGAAGCCCCAATGCTATGGAAGATGGACCGAATAAAACGCTTTTGGGAAGAGAACAACTGCATTGGCTTAAGAGCACATTACTCGAGAGCGATGCCAGTTTTAAACTTATCATTTCCCCAACACCAATGGTAGGACCAGACGATGCCTCTAAACGAGATAATCACGTTAACCATCGAGGATTTAGATATGAGGGAGAGGCCATTTTCGAATGGTTGGTGTCTAATGGCTTTCTTGACAAGAACCTTTATATCATTTGCGGAGACAGACATTGGCAATACCATGCCATGCACCCAAGTGGTATCGAGGAATTCTCTACTGGGGCTTTGATTGACAATAACTCCCGTGCCGGACGGATAAGTGGGGATTCCAATTCAACCGATCCCGATGGACTTATTAAACAATTCTATATACAGGGAGATGCAGCATCTGCAAGTGGTGGTTTTCTATTGGTTACGGTGAAAAACGATAATGGCACCCCTATGGCATCCTTTCAATTTTATGATGAAAGAGGTAAACTACTTTATGAGGTAGACAAAGTCTCAAAATCAAATTGATAAACAAAATTGATGGAGGAAAGTCACCCCTCGTATGGTTCATCTCGCACCACAGTGAAAAAATTGATTAAAAAAAGCAGGCCATAAGCCGGATTCTGTAAGGCTCAAAAAGCCCTCCCTATCATTTATCTGGGCCCTTGGTTGCCCAAAGGCTCTAACCGCCTACCCTTCAGTTCGAGCGTGCAGCCTTCAAACACTGATTTACATGACGTTTCACCACATAGAGTTTACCTGATTTCACTACAGCATTATCTGTACATACTTTCTGTTGCACTTGTCCGCCCTAACGGTAACCATCAGGGGACGGGTGTTACCCGCTATGTTGCACTATGGTGTCCGGACTTTCCTCCATTCGCCAAAGACGAACAGCGATAAGGTGGCCTGCTAGCTGCAAATTTAGCACTTATTTCAAAGCTTATTGGTCAGAATTGTTGATAAAAAAATCTTTAATCCCTCTTAAATAAACAGTAGAATACATTGCTATTTTTATATTTGTAAAGCAGCCTTGGTATTTACCATAATATCAACAAAAGCAAAGCAATTTGGAGCCATTCATTGTATCAGCACGAAAGTACAGACCACAAACATTCAAGGATGTTGTGGGCCAGCATGCTATTACCAATACCTTGTTGAATGCAATTGAGAACAATCATCTTGCCCAGGCCTTGCTGTTTTGTGGACCACGAGGGGTTGGCAAGACTACCTGTGCCCGTATTTTGGCAAAGCAGATCAACCTAGATGGCACCGAAGGTAAAGATGAGGATTTTGCCTTTAATATTTTTGAATTGGATGCCGCTTCGAACAACTCTGTGGATGATATTCGAAGCCTTATAGACCAGGTTCGCATTCCACCCCAGGTAGGTAAGTACAAAGTCTATATTATTGATGAGGTACATATGCTTTCCCAATCAGCTTTTAACGCCTTTTTAAAGACCTTGGAAGAGCCCCCAAAACATGCAATCTTTATATTGGCTACCACTGAGAAGCACAAGATCATCCCTACCATACTATCCCGTTGTCAAATATTCGATTTTAAGCGAATAACGGTTAAGGACGCCGCCGAATATTTAAAATATATTGCAGAAAACCAAGGCATTGAGGCCGATGATGATGCCTTGCATATCATCGCACAAAAAGCCGACGGAGCTATGCGAGATGCACTTTCTATTTTTGATAGGGTGGTAAGTTTTGCAGGTAAAAGTCTAACTCGAAAAGCGGTTACCGAAAACCTGAACGTACTTGATTACGACACCTATTTCTCAGCAACTGATCTTATCCTAAAACATGATATTCCCGGGCTATTGCTATTGTTCAATAAAACCTTGGCATTAGGTTTTGACGGGCATCATTTTATTAGTGGACTTGCGTCGCATTTTAGGGATTTAATGGTATGTAAGCATCAGGAAACCATTGAATTATTGGAGGTAGGTGAATCTGCCAAAAAAAATTACTTGGAACAGTCTAAACAAACTTCAAATGCATTTTTGTTGCAGGCCTTGAATATGGCCAATGATTGTGATTTAAAATACAAGACCAGCAAGAACCAAAGACTATTGGTTGAGCTCTCTCTCATGAAATTGGCTTCCATTGATTTTGGGGCCGAAAAAAAAAACCCTGAATCCATCGCTTTAGAGGATAGTACTATTGAATTCATTGCCCCAGCGGCATTTTTCAAGACATCTACCCGTTCCCTCGTTGCTCTCCCTATCAACAAGGAGGCTGTACGTGTAGAGGGTATTGTAACTAAACCTAAAGCAAATATTAGCCTTGAAAGCACAGCTCCTGTTGAAGAAAAAACGGTCGATAACGTCACCTTCACCTCCAAATCACAAGTAGAGGTTGTCTCAGATTCAGATACCATAGTAGAGGAAGCGACCATTACAAAGCCCATTATTAAAACATCCGGTAAAAGGGTGTCTGGCTTATCTATTTCCAGTTTAAAGGCAAAAAAAGAACATCAACTCAATAAAAAGGATGAGTCGATTGATGAGAGCAAGCTACCCAGAGAAACTTTCACTGAGGAAGCTATGCAAAAGCATTGGGGAAATTTTGTCAAAAAAATAGATACTGATGGCAGAAAGATACTCGCATCGAACCTAGCGTCCGATACCCCAAAGCTATTGGACGAATCCACCATTTGGATTGAATTGCCAAACGGTACCATGAAAAAGGAGATTGAACGGGAACAGTTTGACCTAATGGAATACCTACGCGCCCACCTTAACAACCATTTCATCAGCCTTAAAATAACGGTCAATGAAGAAGTTGCCAAAAAGTTTGCTTTCACTCCTGAAGAAAAGTATCAAAAATTAAGGGAGAAAAACCCAGCCATAGATATTCTACGAAAAACCTTTGACCTAGACCTATAGCCTACTATTTTTTAGTCGCTTTTAATCGCAAGGCATAAATTAATAGTATCACAGCTGTAATTGCCAACCCTAAAGCTTCCCTACCCTCTTCAATATTTTTGATGTCTCCTTCGCCAATGGTTATCCCTTCAAACTTTTCCGGCCAGAATACTAAGGTGCCGACAATATAGGCGACAAAAAGAACGACAGCGGCAAGATAAGGTAGTTTATCAACCAAAAACAAAATAGAAGCCAAGGCGGCTACTCCATAAATAACGTACCATAACATAGGATCTACGTCATTGGCTTGGACAACAATTGAATAAACGAACCATGCCGTAAAAATAAGTGCAAGAACTTTGAAAACTGCTTTCATAATGAGGGCTTTATGTATTAAGTATATGGTTTTCCAACACGCGAAAAACCTCTGTGGCCAATACGGTTGGTTTTGATATCAAATCCTTGTTATTGCTTATTAAAATGGGATGGTCAACCTCATCATCCGGTATTCTACCGTGAGACCCCTTTACCAAATTTGCATCAATGGGAATAATGTTCAAGACTGTTCTAAAACCCAATTTCTTCATCAGCAATTTCCAGACTACCTTGACCATCACAAACTTATCAGAAGGATCAGTAAGCATCTCCACTGGATCATATCCCGGTTTTTTGTGAATATCCACCATCCGAGCATAGTCCGGAGCCTTTTTATCATCCAACCAAAAGTAATACGTAAACCACGAATTTTCATCGGCAATGGCAACTAAATCCCCACAACGATCATGATTTAAATTTACTTTGCCGATTTCCTCATCCGACAGCACCCGTTCAATTCCTTTTTGCTTTTCAAGCAATGCCTTTACCTCTTGCTTTATAGACTGGTCCTTAATATAAATATGCGCTATCTGGTGATCTGCAACAGCAAATGCCTTACTTGCCCCTGCATCTAAAAGTTCCAATCCACGTTCGGTTCTAATATTCAATAAACCTTGGGTTCGTAAAACGCGATTTAAATGGATAGGGTTATTTACATTGGTAATACCATATTCCGATAGTAATATTACATTTGCATCCTGCTTCTGATAGTAGGTGACCAACTGTTTTATAACAGCATCAATTTCACTAAGATCCTCTGATATTTTTTCGAAATCTATCCCATATCGCTGTAGGTTATAATCCAAATGGGGCAAATAGACCAAGGTCAGTGTAGGGTCGTGCAATTTATCTGTTTGTAGGGCAGCATCCGCTATCCATTGACTTGATTTAATGGAGGTCTTAGGGCCCCAAAAGTTAAATAAAGGAAATGTACCCAATGTTTCCTGTAAGGTATCCCTTAGTTCAGCCGGATGTGAATAAATATCTGGGATTTTACGTCCGTCAGCCAAATAATTAGGCCTAGGTGTCACGCTATAATCCACCGTGGAATACATATTATACCACCAAAAATGATTGGCGCAGCTAAAGTTTTTATTTGCTTTTTTTAGCTTGTCCCAAATATTATCCTCTTGAACAAGATGATTGGATTGTCTCCAGAATTTAACTTCACATTCATCTTTAAAATACCATCCATTGCCAACAATCCCATGTTCCGATGGCCATTTACCAGTAAGATACGTGGATTGTACCGCGCAAGTAACCGCTGGTAGTACCGGAGTGATAGTGGCTGAACTACCTTCTTGTAAAAATGACTCAATAAAAGGGGTGTGCTTACCAATCAATCTTTTAGTCAATCCCACAACATTAAGCACAACCGTTTTTCGCATTGGATTATAGCCTTTCTGTTAACCAGTTCATTTCCCTGATAATGGATTCGGAAATATCTTTTTTCAATGCCGTGGGAAGCACATCCCAGGTGTAGGTCTCAATTTCCAAATGCTCAGAAATATCATTATTTTTAAGAATATCAATAACTTTTAGAATATGGTCTTGGGTTGAAAATAAGCATCCAAATTCTTCCAAGAAGATCGGGACATGAAAATGGGCCCTTAACTCCTTAAAATCGGACTTGTTTTTCAAAACAATTGGTAAATCGTTATACGTTACCACTTTACCATCTTTTTTCTCAGTTACTTGATGCAAATATGTTGGTTCGTCAAATTCGGCCAAGGCCTCCCAATTCTGTTTGTTGTCAGAACCGTTCGAAACAATCTTAAGTGCCGCACTAACTTGTATTTTTCCAATTTTTATACCTGCATCAGCCAATTTTTTGAAAGTTTCAACAGGCTCTTCATAGGCTAGGGAAAAATGACAAATATCATAACAAACAGTGATATATCTGTAAATTAAATCCTCAACAAACAATTCATCCCCCAGCTTATTTTTAAGTATTGGAACGGCAACGGGCAAAAGATGTTCTTTAAAAAAACGCAATACCTCATCACTGTTCTCCAAAAGTCCGTCTGGTTCTGGCTCAATGTCCAAATGGAGATGTTTACCAGTTCGCTTTTCCAATGCATGCAATTGAAGTATGATCTCAGTCAGGTTTTCCGCACCTTTTGCAAATGCACTTTGTTGTAATTCTTCAGATGCATACCAGTGTTTATAGCTAATGGGTGATGTAGAAATACCACCACTCATACCATCCGGCAAGAGATATGCCAATTGTTCAAAGAGCCTTTTGGTATAGGTTAATCTATCTTGAGTCGTCCAATCCGGTGCATGCACCATATCCTTAACCCTTTCATTATGAAAATTCCCATAAGGGAATCCGTTCATAGTGAACACATACAAATCATTGGCGGTCAACCACTCTTTAAATTCGACCAGATTATTTTGTTCATTCAACTCTGCACTGGCCGTATTCGATAAGCGCAAACCCAAACCAAATTGTTTCGATTTTGCAACACGTTTTTTTATACCGGGAACAAATTCTTTAAGACTATCAAAAGTAGCCCGCCAATCGGCGCCGGGATGAATATTGGTACAATAAGTTACTTGATTTTTAGCGTTGACGAACATTTTATGCCTTTTGTTTATTTAATTCACTCAATGTAAGTACGGCCTTCTTCATCAACTGCATGTCGATTTCATGGACGTCTCGTTTTTCCCCAATCCTGGAAAGCAAGGTTATGGTAAGTTCTCCCCCCAAATGCTCTCTAAACTCCTCAATACCATTTAACAGCTCATCCACCTGGGCTTCGATCGGCATTGATAAATCAAAACCAATTTTCTCAAAAAGCTCAATTACTCTTTTTAAATCATTTTCATTTATCAACCCAATGAGCTGGGTATAAACAACATCCAACACTATACCTTTTGCAACGGCTTCCCCATGTCTCAAGGAATAATTGGTCATTTGCTCCATTTTATGTGCCGCCCAATGCCCAAAATCCAGGGGTCTGGAAGAACCACTTTCAAACGGATCGCCCCCCTTCGCAATATGATGCATATGTATCTCTGCGCATTTGTAGATCAAATACTGCATAATCTCTTCGTCACGCTGCTGAATCTTTATAGCATTGTTTTCCAAGAATTGAAAAAACTCCACATCCTTGATCAAGGCAACCTTTATGGCTTCAGAGACCCCTGCAATCCAATCTCTTTGTTCCAAGGTTTTTAGGAATTTGCTATCATTGATTATCGCATAAGGTGGAGCGAAAGTGCCCACAAAATTTTTTTTGTTAAAAGCGTTTATTCCATTTTTAACTCCTACGGCAGAATCGTTCTGAGATAGGACAGTGGTCGGTATTCTAATTAACTTTACTCCTCTATGTGCTATTGTAGCGGCATAACCTGCCATATCAATAACCGCACCTCCCCCAATAACCACCACGAATGAATGTCGGCAAATCCGTTTTTTATTGATTGAAGAAAGAATCTTTGTGACTGAAGTATCATCATTTTTACTCTGCTCCCCTCCTTTGACAATTAAGGTGTCGGTATACTTCAATACATTTTCATGTGCCTTGCAATACGATTCGATTTTATGAACAAGTTGCGGATGATGATTGGCAACTCCATCATCAACAACAAACAATAGCTTAACCTTTTTGCCACCTCCATAAACAGCTATAATATCACTGAACAACTTATTATCTAAATGAAATAAATCTTTCGTAAAATGAAGTTTATATTCATAAGAGACTTTGAACGATTGTTCTATGGGCTTTAAAAACATTGATTTCTTTTAGGTTACGGCGAATATTTTTGAAAGAACGAATGAAACGGGAAGTAATGCAAGTATCAACAAACCATATTGCCAATTACTGTAACCGACCGCCAAGGCAGCATCGAGCACAATTAGTGATAAAACCCCAGCTTTTACGGCATTTTTGATGTTCTTCGGTGCGTTGTGCTTATAAGCTTTCAACAAGGGCCTAAAAACCAAAAAACCAAATAGTATTATGAAAGGAATGGCCTGCATCATATTATCGGTATCCATCAGTTGAATACTTGCGACCATAAAGATAACAATGCTATATAGAATACCCGCCCAAATGATGTGGTTTTTATTATTGCCATGAACCTCTCCCCTGCTTATCAACGTAATTGCAAAAATATAGACCATAGGTATCAAGGCATACCAGACAAATTGAATATCCCCTAAAATTGCCATTCCCAAGATTAGGTTTAATGCTCTACATAGGCCCATGTTCAGTGGACCAAGGATACCATGCTTTTTTGAAAAGGAATCATAGGCCAGTATCGATACCGCCAAAGCAATAGCAATAAAACCACATTTGTTGTTGGCAACAAATGCCAGTAGAATGCCTAAAATCATAAGAAAACCACCATACATTGAAGCACTCTTAACGGAAACAACTCCGCTGGGAATAGGTCTTTCAGGCCTTTCCACTTTATCAATTTCAATATCAAAGACATCGTTCAATACCACACCTCCTGCATAAAGGAAGACTGAAGAAAAAATCAGAAATAAAATATCGACAAAAATAGCTGAGCTAAGAAAAGCCATGTCTTCAAAACTCACATAAGCCCCAGCAATTGCGACTCCTGCAAGAATGTCGGCGGCTGCCGTCGGTAGATTTGCCGGGCGAGCAAGCTTTGCGTAACCAACCAGTACCTGGTTCATATTACTTTATTTGGTCGACATCAATTCTAGGTTCCTGTCCTCTAAGCACACTATTGTCACTGAACAGCTTGGTTTGGTTTATGCCCTCTGGGTTTAGCCAATGAGACTCTTGCATCTTACCGTTTCTGCTAAAAAAGTCCAAAGCATTTTGATAACAGGTTTTAACAACATCGTTTTTGGCGATACCCCTTTTCAACATAAGGGATGCCGTTTTAGGGACTGCCAACGGATCACTCATACCCCAATCGGCCGAGCTATCCACAATAATATTATCACTGCCAAATTTCCTCACCACTTCGACCATACGTTCATTACCCATTTTTGTTTTGGGATAAATAGTGAATGCCGCAATAAAACCTCGATCCAGAACATCTTTTACTGTTTCCTCGTTATTATGGTCTATCACCACTTGTGTGGGATCCAAGCCATGCTCTAAACAAACCTCCATACTTCTTAAAGTACCCGCTTTTTTATCCCGGTGTGGGGTATGAACCTGAACCATCATATTGAGTTCCTTGGCCAGTTCCAATTGTTCGCGAAAGAATTTGTCCTCAGCTGGGGTCTGATCGTCATACCCTATCTCACCAATGGCCACAACATTTTCTTTATGTAGGTATAAGGGCAACAACTCCATTACCTGCTCGGCAAGTGCTTCATTATTGGCTTCTTTGGAATTCAATCCAATGGTACAATAATGCTTAATTCCAAATTGACTGGCCCTAAAAGGCTCCCACCCCACCAAACTGCTAAAATAATCTTGAAACGAACCTAGCTGTGTACGGGGCTGCCCGAGCCAAAAAGCAGGCTCTATTACTGCTACCACACCTGCAGCTGCCATCGCCTCATAGTCATCAGTGGTCCTAGCTGACATGTGTACATGGGGGTCTATAATCATTAACTTTTCTTCCATAACTATCATTTTAAATCTTTCCAGGTAAACTCATTATTACTTACCTCTTTTAAAAGATCGGGGTATTTTTCCAAAAGTAGTTTTGCCTCCGTCTTATTTGAATGGTAACAACTCAAAGCTGCAGCCCTATTCTCATTCAAGTTTTCGCTTTTGAACAATCGCTCAATGTCATTGACTAAATCTCCTTCAATATAATTGAAAACTGGTCTCCAAAATTTTGGGTCTATCTCTCTTGATGCCGCCCATCTTTCATGTGCATAATCCGAAATAATCCGTGTTAAATCCTTATTGGCTCTAATATCAACATCCAATATCTCGGTTAAATCCCTCTGCATAAAAGCCGCTTTCAGATACATCTGATTCCATTGCTGCTCATTAAAATATTTGGATGGGTAAGGGTTATTTAGGGTAATCGCATCAAAAATGGTGCTTATATTGGTTCTCAAGGCCTCCACAGCTGCGTATTTATAATCTTCCGCATTCGGAAGTAGTACCAGATATTTTAAAAAAGTCTCTAGTTCACCTGTATCCGCAATCTGAATAATATTAGCTACCTTATCTCTGAAGAATTCACCATCTTTTTTTAAAACGAGTGAAAGTAAATAAACCCTACTAATCTGTAGCAAATCAGCCTTCTGTAATTCCAGATAAGTTTTTAAATCCTCATCGATGCCATTGAGGTCCACCCTATGGGACTTGTCCATTTTCCCACCCAACAGGCTATACATCAAATATAGTTTCTTAGCTGATTTGGTAGATACTACCTCTTGCTGTTTTTCTTGAATCCAACCTGTAGTGGAATCGTCAAGACTTTGCTTTAAAACCACCCATAAATCCTGACTTACTTTCAACGTATTCATAAACTTCCGTTATCATCATTTAATTTGGCAAATTCCACGCATCCCCTAGTGCCATATTGATAACTGCTAACAAAAATATACATTATAAGTCTGCCCCATAAATTTTGCTGCATAAAAAGTAATGTGTTTCATTGAATTCTTTATAATTTTACAAAAATGTGTGCTATGCTCGGTCTTAAATTGCCTACAGACCCCAGATGGGTCAATATTGTGGAAAAAAATATCGATGAAATTCTTACGGATCATGCCTACTGCGAGCAAAAGGCTGCAAGTACTGCCATATCCCTCATTGTATCCTTTCCGGAATATACCGAATTAACCCAGGAAATGATCGCTCTTTCCCGAGAGGAAATGGCCCATTTTAAAATGGTCCACGATAGAATATTGGAAAGAGGGCAGGTCTTAGGACGGGATAGAAAGGATGAATATGTAATTAAATTACTTCAGTTTTTCCCCAAAGGGGGAAGTCGTACTACCCAATTGGTTCATCGACTCTTATATGCCGCGCTCATTGAAGCCAGGAGTTGTGAACGCTTCAGGTTATTGTCAGAACAATTGCAGGATAAGGAATTGGCTGAATTTTACCATAAATTAATGATCAGCGAAGCCGGACATTATACCATGTTTTTAAAATTCGCTCGTGAATATGGTAATTTGGAAGAAGTAAATATCAAATGGCAGGCGTTACTTGAATATGAGGCCGAAATAATGAAAAACCTGGGCAAAAAAGAAACGGTGCACGGCTAACCAACTTAGCTATCCCTTATTTAAATAATAATCGTATATCGCGAATTGCGAACGTACTTTGGGTCCATTATTTTTTCTATAGGCGTTATCCTGATTTTCAGAAAAAACACGCGCTTTTACATTGTCGCTCCAAAATATTTCAAAAGTATCGAGCAGTTCTTGCTTAATGTCCTTATCGTAAATCCTGCAGCCTACTTCCACCCTATTGTCCAAATTACGGGTCATCCAATCTGCCGATGAAATATACACTTTGGGACTCCCTTCATTTCCAAAAATGAATACCCTCGGGTGCTCCAAAAATTTGTCGACCACGCTTATAGCCTCAATATTATCGCTCATTCCCTTTACTCCTGGAATCAAGCAACAGACCCCTCGAATAATCAATTGGATTTTCACCCCTTCATTGCTGGCCTCGTACAACTTGTCAACCATTTTATACGATGTGAAACTATTCATTTTTATTTTTATATAGGCTTCTTTACCTGCTCTTGCATTGGCTATCTCAACATCAATCTTCTTTATAAAATAGCTTTTAGTGTAGTGGGGAGATACCACCAAATGCTTGTACTTATTAATTTTGTAGGTGGTAGTAAAAAAGTCAAATACCCTGTTCAGCTCTTTGAGAATGGACTCATGCGCCGTAAACAAGGTATAGTCAGTATAAATTCGGGCCGTTGATTCGTTAAAATTACCGGTACTAATAAATCCATAACGTTTCATTTTATCTCCTTCCTCTCGCTCAATTACACATATTTTACTGTGCACCTTTAAACCTGGGACACCAAAAATAAGTTTGACACCTTCAGCCTGCAATTGTTCGGCATATTGAATATTGGCCTGTTCATCGAAACGTGCCCTCAACTCTATCTGCATGGTAACCTTCTTACCGTTTTTCACCGCGTTTATCAATGAAGCGGCTACTTGGGAATCTTTGGCAAGACGATATACCGTTATTTTTATGCTCCTGACTTTGGGATCTAAAGCTGCCTCTCTAAGAAATTTGATGACATAAGAAAAGGTATGATAGGGCGTATATTGCAAATAGTCCTTTTGCGCGATTCGTTCCAATAAACTATCTTCCAAACTAAGGCCTTTTACAGGGAGAGGGTCAATTTTATCATACATTAAATCTTGTCGTCCAAGACTCGGAAATCCCATATAATCTCTTCTATTATGATATCGCCCCCCAGGAATCACACTATCGGTATCCTCAATTTTCATTTTTTTTCTTAAAAACTGAAGTGTGTCGTCTTCTATACTTTTATCAAATAGAAACCTAACTGGATCGCTTAATTTTCTCCCTTCAACACTTGACGATATCTTTTCTATAAAACTCTTACTTAGGTCATTGTCTATATCCAACTCAGCATCGCGCGTAATCTTGATCATATGTGCTGTTATAGACCCGTAGGTGAACATACTAAATATACTTCTTAGGGAATATCGAATCAGGTCATCCAGGATTATTATAAAGTTCTTATCCCCTATTTTTGGAAGAACCACGAAACGGTCTATACTACTTGGGATTTCGATCAAAGCATAGTTATTATTCTTTGTATTTAAGCCAGAGTCATCCAATAACACCATTTTTACAGCCAGATACGCGGCAGTATCCTTTAACAATGGGAATTCTGCCAAATCATTCAAAATTATGGTCATTAAAACCGGACTCACCTTTTGTATGAAGTAGTTCTTTATAAATTCCTCGTGTTCTTCCCCTATTTGAGTCTCATTGATTACAAAAATATTTTGCGTTTCAAGCTCTTTTGTAATGTTGGTCAAGATTTCCGAGCTCTTTGATTGCTGCTTAATAACAATATTCGTTATTTCCTCGAGAAGGTCTTTGGCCTTTTCCCCGCCTAGAACGCTTTTTCCCGTTTTACCAGCTTGGACTATTCTTTTTACCGTGGCATAGCGAACCTTGAAGAACTCGTCCAAATTGTTTGAAAATATCCCCAAAAAGCGAAGGCGTTCTATTAAAGGCACATTTTTATCCGCACTTTCCTGTAATACCCTCTCGTTAAAACTTAACCAACTTATCTCTCGGTTTATATATCGGTATTTGGTTTTGAACATCATTTCAACTGTTTAGGGAAAATGGTTTGTGTTGTTTTTCCTTTGGAGATTGAAGTCCATTTTTCATCATTAAATGTCAAATGAACCAATCCGCTGGTGGGTACATTGTCAATATATAGATTTCCAAGGGAATTGGCAATATGGGTAAAGGCATGATTGTGGCCAAAAATCATCACAGTTTCCAACGTATCATCCAAACCTTGTACAAATTGCAGCACATAATCCCCTGAAAAATCATAAAGTTCATTGGCTATTTCAAATTGACCATACGGAAAATTGAGTTGTCGCAAAAAAATCAATGCCGTATGTAAAGCCCTGTTTGCAGGACTTGAGAAAATCGCATCAATATTGATATCCTGTTGTTTGAAATATTCAGCGACCAGATGTCCATCATTTATCCCCCTATCCTTTAAAGGCCTGTCCTTATCATTTACTGAATATTCCCAGGAAGATTTACCATGTCTAACAAGAATTAAGTTTTTCATACGTGTTCTATTTACGGAGCCAAGCGCTCAATTTTCCAATTGAAATCCTTTTGCAATGAGCACCGGATCCTATCGTGCAAACGATTAGGTCTTCCTTGCCAAAATTCAATGGATATAGGTCTCACCAAATACCCCCCCCAATATTTGGGCCTTGGTATTTCCTTGCCTTCATATTCTGCCTCCAATTGCTTCAGATTTTCTTCTAGTTCTTCTCGTGAAGGAACGACCTGACTTTGATTGGAAACTATGGCACCTAATTTACTTCCATCCGGTCTTGACTCAAAATAACCATCGGACATATTTTCGGGAATCTTTTCAGCTGTTCCTTTTATAATCACCTGGCGCTCCATAGTATGCCAAAAAAATGACAGACAAACGTTGGCATTTTGGGCAATGGCCTTACCTTTTTCACTTTTGTAATTGGTATAGAATATAAAACCTTCGTAGGTGTATTTCTTTAAAAGTACGATTCTATTCTTTGGGTAACCATCCAAACCAATTGTTGATATTGTCATTATATTGGCCTCATCAACACTATCCAAAGCCTCTACCTCAAAGAACCATTTCTGAAACAATTGCATCGGATTATCTGAAATGGTATCTTTGGTCAGGGTACTTTTGTCATAGGATTTTCTGTAATCACCCAAGTCTTTTTCCATCGAATTTTAATCTTAAAAACAAGATAGACAAAGTTCCGCAAAAGATTGGAAAAAAGGGAAGTATAAAGATTCTTTTATTGAGGTCTCGACTCCGCTCGACCGAACAAGTTGGTAAACTTATGATCGTTAAATTTCAAACTGTTTGCCGTCATCGGCCAGTTCAACATTGGGGAATACTTCCTGTGCTTCTTCCTTAAATAATTCCAAGGACTTATAACGTGTTGAATAGTGTCCGAGGATAAGGGT
>JAGLKG010000125.1 GCA_023141835.1 Maribacter sp.
AATTGACAAATTGAAAATAAATTGATCTTTTTCCTTAATTTTTTCTACCCAATCCGGATTTATACATACGTTGAATTTCCTGAATAACCTGACTAGATTGTCTTCTTTGTAACTTAATTTATTTATTTCATTTCGAGAAATACTCTCGCATTGAAAGTTATTCCATAACTGCTGTTTAAATTGAGTGTTCTCTCTAATTTCTGTAGCAGATTTGCGATATCGCTTATATACAAGTTGTTCTAAGTGGGAATTCTGTGGATTAAAAAAAAACCTTCTCAAATTTTTGTTCTCATAATAATAGAGCGTGGCTTCGCCTTCAACCAATACTTTCAAGAAAAGTTGTTCTTCTTTAAAATCAACACTCCGGTCTCTTTCCAAGGCACTGGAATCATCAGAAGACCTATTGATTTTTACTGTATGTCGTTCATATCGTACTTCATCGACAATGCCAAATTCAATTACTGTCTCAATCGAAGCCTTTTGGGAGTCGCTGTTTTCCGATAATTTATATTCAAATGAAGTGGGATTGTTCTTCCAGTCCACATTTCGGATCAAACAAGATGTCCGTTGCCCTTCATTGTTAATAAAATAGCCTGGTTCGTAATTAATTTGTGCAGATATACTAAGTGAAAAAAATAGGAGTAGGGTAATTAATAAAAGTTTCTTCATTCAGTCAGTTGTTTCGTGTTAAAATTTAAATATACGGGTTAAACGCCATAATTTCCTAAATCTTATTTAGGATTGTAAAATATTCACATATAAAGTTTTCTGGATTAATCTTTGGTAATTTTACTACCCCACCAATCAGCATTGGGTTGAAACTCCTTAGATAGGAATTCCATGCGTTGGCGCTCCAATCTAGGCCATAGTTCTTTGGTTATTTTCTCATGACGCCTTTCATCGAACTCCTTATTGTAGGTCATATCTTTTGCAGGCATATTGGCGTTCACCTCTACTAGCCAGGACAGCAATTTATTATCCAATTGCGCAACCAACTCAGGATGTTCACTGGCCACATTCAGCTGTTCACTAGGGTCTTTTTCCAAATTATACAGTTCTTTCGCCTCATTTTCCCAGTAATGAATCAACTTCCAATTACCCTCACGAATTATTGAAGAAGGATCTCCCCCTTGATTCCCATAATGCGGATAGTGCCAAAATAGAGGCCGATCGGCCATGGTTTTTCCTTCGAGCAATGGCTTAAGACTTAGTCCGTCTACATGTTGCTGTGGGCGTAAACCAATATTTGCCACATCAAGAATAGTAGGATAGAAATCGGTTCCAATAACCGGAAATTCTGTAGTAGCCCCGCCTTGGACCAACCACGGTGCCTTTATAAAAAATGGCTCACGTATGCCACCTTCCCATTGGTAGCCCTTTCCACCCCTTAGTGGCAGGTTGGCTGTGGAGAATGAATCGCCTGATGCAACGCCACCGTTATCTGAGGTGAATATGACCATGGTGTTCTCGGCCAGTCCCTCTTCTTCCAAGGTTTTCAGTACAACTCCCACGGCATCGTCCATATTCTCAACCAATCCCGCATAGATTGGATTATCCTGCACCTGCCGAATGGGGAGATTGCGTTCCATGATATACCCCTTTTCCGCAATCCCTGTTTCTTCGCTTTTAGCTCTATACTTATTCCATTTTTGTTGGGTAGTCTGTATGGGGCCATGTACGGCATAGAATGATAGGAAGGCAAAAAAGCTGGAATCCCGGTGTTGTTTTATAAAGGCGGCTGTTTCATTGGCCAAACGCATGGACAGATTTTCGCCATTCTGTTGGTTCTTTAGGTTTGGGTTTATCCAAGGGGAAAAATAACCTCCGATAGGGCTTCCTTTTTCCCATCCGCCTTTGTTTATATCGAACCCGTGGTCCTCAGGATATGAACCTTTATCCCCAAGGTGCCATTTTCCTGCAAAAAAAGTCATATACCCAGCTGCTTTCATAGCTTCGGCCAAGGTGATATCTTCTTTAGGTAGATTATGGTTATATGCCGCGGGTAACAGTTTGTCATATCTTTTGGCTTCCCGCCAAGATTCTCCCGATTTAGCACCGATCCAATCGGTTATTCCATGACGTCCCGTGAACTTTCCAGTCATTACACTGGCTCTTGATGGGCTGCATACACGACTTGCGGCATACCCTTGGTTAAATACCATCCCCTCATTTGCAATACGGTCAATATTAGGAGTTTCGTAATAGTTACTTCCAGTATAACTTAAATCCATATATCCCAAATCATCTACCAAGATAAAAAGAACATTGGGAGGACGTTTCACTTCTTTTTTGCTTTCTTCTTGGCAAGCTGTTATAAACAGAATGGTGATAATGGAGGTAAGAAGGATTTTGATTCTCATAGTATATTTGATTTATTAACAAGGTGTCATTTGTATAACTTAATGCAGTAAAGGTTTGCCCTAAGAACAAACCCAACCGTTATAGGGTTAAGATTATTCCTTTATCAGTCCCAATTCAATCAACCGCTCATGAAGGAATTCGCCAGCCGTGATATCTTCAAACGCTTTGGGATTGTTCCCATCAATACAGTTGTCCAAACAATTCAAGGGCATTTCGCTTATGGGATGCATGAAAAATGGAATTGAATAGCGCGATGTGCCCCACAATTCCCTTGGCGGATTCACAACTTGATGAATGGTTGACTTCAATTTATTATTGGTGAGTCTGGATAGCATATCGCCTACATTGATCATTAATTGATTGGGTTGTGCAACGGCATCCAACCATTTGCCATTGCGGTTCATAACCTGAAGGCCACGTCCATGGGCGCCCATGAGTAAGGTAATCAGGTTTATATCACCATGGGCCGCAGCACGCACTGCATTTCTGGGTTCATGCGTAATGGGCGGATAGTGTATGGGTCTTAAAATCGAGTTACCGTTCTTAATAAACCTATCAAAATAGTTTTCCTCAAGGTGTAAATGCAATGCCAAGGCTCGTAATACATACTGGGCTGTTTTTTCTAACATTCTATAGGTTTCCTTCCCTATGGGGTTAAATTTGTTCAGCTCGGTTACAACCACATTATCCGGGTATTCAGCTTTCAATCTTGAATCATCGACCACATATTGGCCGAAATGCCAAAACTCCTTTAAATCACCTTCTTTTCTTCCCTTTGCATGTTCCTTTCCAAAGGAGGTATAACCCCGTTGACCACCAACCCCTTTAATCTCGTATGTATCTTTGGTTTCTTGGGGAAGATTAAAGAAATTTTTTATTTCACCATAAAGATCGTCAACCAAGCCATCTGATAGAAAATGACCGCCCAGCGCCACAAAACCGATATGTTCGAATGCATTTCCTATTTCCGTGATGAATTTTTGTTTTCTCTTGGGGTCCTCAGAAACAAAATCCTGTAAATCCACACTGGGTACGCCGCTCATGCTGGTTTTTTAAAAGTTGATCCAAAATTACAAATTCTTGCGGATATTCATGGGAGGAAATCACTGATGTATATGCCGCCTTTTTTGTTACATTTACTCTGTTTTAACAATTCCTTTCTAGAAATACCACATGCAATACGCCAAGTACAATGTAAGTAATGAGCTAAAGTTAAGTCTTTATAAATCAATGCTGAAACCTAGGATGATAGAGGAGAAAATGTTGATTCTTCTTCGTCAGGGAAAGATTTCGAAATGGTTTAGCGGGATTGGGCAAGAGGCGATTTCAGTAGGTGTGGCCATGGCAATGGATACTGAGGAATACATTCTACCCATGCATCGCAATTTAGGGGTGTTCACGACTAGGGGTATTCCGCTAAACCGCCTGTTCTCCCAATGGCAGGGTAAGGCCAACGGATTTACAAACGGACGTGATCGTAGTTTTCATTTCGGCACACAGGAATATAAGATCGTTGGGATGATTTCCCATTTGGGCCCTCAATTGGGCGTGGCCGATGGTATTGCCTTGGCCGACATCCTTCAAGAACAAAAACGGGTCACTGCCGTTTTTACAGGTGAAGGTGGCACAAGTGAAGGTGATTTTCATGAAGCCCTGAACGTGGCGGCGGTTTGGGACCTTCCTGTACTCTTTTGTATCGAAAATAATGGTTACGGACTGTCGACGCCCATAAATGAGCAATTCAAATGCGAACATTTGGCTGATAAAGGAATAGGCTACGGAATGGAATCGCATACTATTGATGGTAATAACATTCTTGAGGTGTATACACAAATAGACAAACTCTGTAAAAGTATCAGAAAGGAGCCTAGGCCAGTGTTGGTGGAGTTCAAGACATTTAGGATGCGTGGACACGAAGAAGCCAGTGGCACCAAATATGTACCCCGTGAATTAATGGACCATTGGGCAGCCAAGGATCCATTGGAAAATTATGTAGAACATTTGCGTAATGAAAACATTCTTACCGAAGAACAGGAGGTGTTATTTAAAAAGGAGATTATTCATGAGATTGATGAAAATCTAAAAATGGCATTTAGCGAAAAAGCCGTTTCAAGTACTGAAATCAAAGAATTAAGTAGTGTTTATAAAACATCTGTTTTTGAGGATATTAAACCAAATAAAATTGTAAATAACATCAGGCTCGTTGATGCAATTTCAGAGGGACTAAAACAGTCTATGGAAAAGCATGACAACTTGGTCATCATGGGCCAGGATATAGCTGACTATGGTGGGGTCTTTAAAATCACGGAAGGGTTTATGGAGGTATTTGGCAAGGAACGGGTGCGTAATACGCCAATTTGCGAGTCGGCCATAGTGTCGGCCGCAATGGGTTTGTCTATCAACGGAATGAAAGCCGTAATGGAAATGCAATTCGCTGATTTTGCCAGTACAGGATTCAACCCGATTGTCAATTATTTGGCCAAATCCTATTACCGCTGGACCGAGAATGCAGATGTGGTTATTAGAATGCCTTGTGGGGGTGGGGTAGCGGCTGGTCCTTTCCATTCCCAGACCAATGAGGCGTGGTTTACCAAAACACCAGGTTTAAAAGTAATATATCCTGCTTTTCCTTATGATGCAAAAGGATTGCTGGCGGCGGCCATCAATGACCCCAACCCTGTGCTGTTCTTTGAACACAAAGCCCTATACCGTAGTATTTACCAAAACGTCCCGATGGATTATTATACCCTTGAAATAGGTAAGGCCAACATTCTCAATGAGGGTGATGCCATTTCAATAGTTACTTATGGTGTTGGCGTACATTGGGCTTTGGAAGTACTTGAAAATAATTCGGATATTACCGCGGATTTGATTGATTTATGTTCCTTGCAACCACTCGATATTGAGACCGTTTTTACTTCAGTAAGAAAGACAGGAAAGCTGATTATCTTGCATGAGGACAGTCTTTTTGGTGGAATCGCCAGCGATATTTCGGCCATGGTAATGGAAAATTGTTTTGAGTATTTAGATGCGCCCGTAAAACGCGTTGGGAGCCTGGAAACCCCAATTCCGTTTGCAAAAAACCTAGAGGATATCTATTTGCCGAAATCCCGTTTCGAATTCGCACTTAAGGAATTGTTGGCCTATTAAGGCGTAATGGGGAGATTTTGTAACCTATTTCATTTCTCGTTTAAAAAAGGCGGGATGCTGTCTATATCAATTACAGTTCTTAATTTAAGAAATACAGCCTATGAAACCGGTCGTTATTATTTACTTTTTATGTTCTGCCTGCTTTTCGGGCTTTTCACAAACGCTGGTTCACGATACGGGAGGTAAGCTATCGCAACGCTGGCAAATAAAGGACGACAGTACAAAGCTTTTTAAAATTGTCCCCCATAAGCCGGTATATTTTCTTTTGGCCAATTATAGTTCAGACATCAATAATCGTCCTTCAAGTGCCAATCCTTTGAACGAGGTGCAAGACCCTCTATCTTTTTCGAATACAGAGCTTAAATTTCAACTTAGTTTTAAGGCAAGGGCCATAACAAAGGTGTTTGGACCTAAAATTGGCGGCACCCTGTGGGCAGGATATACGCAATCCTCACGTTGGCAACTGTATAATGCCAATATTTCGAGACCCTTTCGTGAGACTAACTATGAGCCCGAAATCATGTTGACCATTCCCACCTCCTACAGGTTCATGGGACTAAAGGGCGTTTTTGCTGGCATTGGCATTAACCACCAGAGCAATGGAAGGTCCGATCCGCTTTCAAGGAGTTGGAATCGGGTAGTAGCTCAATTCGGATGGGAAAATACAACATGGAGTGTAGTTGCACGGCCTTGGTGGCGTGTGCAAGAGGAGGCCATCGAAGACAACAACCCTGGCATAGAGAACTATTTGGGACGCGTTGAGCTATTAACGGCCTTCTCTAAAGGGAGTTATAACGTGAGTATGGAAATAAGGCATTCTATGCGGGGAGGAGAACGTAACCGAGGAAGCGTCACCCTGGATTATGCAGTAAAAATACGGGACTTGCTCCAAATTCATGTCCAATTGTTTCATGGGTATGGCGAAAGTCTTATCGATTATAACCATAAGCAGACCACCATTGGATTAGGAGTATCCCTCATTCAATGGCGCTAAAGCCTTCATAATCAGCTATCCCCTTATTTTTAGGGAATCAACAGGGGAATTGATAAAGACCTTACCCTAAAATTATCCAGCAAAGCCTTAAAAGAAGTGTTATCCGCACCCATTTTTTTAGGTCGTGGGGTGTCGAATATTATGTTGTTTGACCTCTTATCGAAAATATACATCCATTTGCTTTTTGGTTGCGTATATATTCCCTAACCATTAAATCAGAAATATGAAAAAAATGATTTTGCTGCTCGCAGCAGTATGTATGCTAACAACTTCATGTTCGGTTTCTAAAGCCGTACATAAAAAGCGAAACCTTTTAAGTGGGACCTGGATACTCAATGATGTGTCCTATGAAAATAACACTGGCAATTTCAAAGCTACTTTGTTCAATGATGCAGAGGATATTTGTTTTGAAGGAAGCAATTGGTTTTTCAGGGATAATAACAGTACCGGCAGGTATACGATTGCGCCTTCAACCTTATGCCAGGCTGGGGACCGTTATATTCGTTGGTCGGTTGTAGATAGGGAGGAAAATTACACCAGTCAGCTTCAATTCAAGTTCATTGATGAAAAGAATAAGGATATTTCCGGAGGATTGGGGTACCGTCTCAATATAACGGCATTGACAGATCAAGAAATGACCTTGAAATCCAACAATAATGTTGATGGTGAAACAGTTACCATTGTATATAATTTCACAAAAAAATAATATAATGAAGAGTATATTTAGAAAAAGTATCTATGTGTTTATGTGTATGGCTTTGATAACAGGCTGTAGTGCTATTAGAAATGCCAATAACAAACAAAAAGGTGCCGTGATAGGAGCTTCTGGTGGAGCTGTAATCGGCGGAATATTGGGAAACAATATAGGTAAGGGGAACAATACCGCACTCGGGGCCATCATAGGAGCTGTAGTCGGTGGTGTTGCTGGTGGGTATATCGGCGATCGCATGGATCGCCAGGCAGAACGTATTGAAGAGGAAATTCCAGGGGCTGAAGTAACCCGGGTAGGAGAAGGTATAAACGTTACCTTTACCGAAGATGCCGGCGTATATTTTGACACGAACAAATCTAATGTAAAAGGCACCTCAGCAAGCACTTTGGATAAATTGGCAGGGATTTTCAAGGAATACCCAAAAAGCAATATTTTGGTCGAAGGACATACGGATAGTGCAGGACTTGATGCCTATAATATGACGCTTTCACAGCAGCGCGCTGAATCTGTTACAAATTATTTGATAGCACAGGGGATTACCCCAGGAAGGTTCACCACGAAATGGTATGGGGAGAATCAGCCAAAGGCCGATAATTCCACAGCAGAGGGCAAATCTAAAAACCGTCGTGTTGAATTGGCAATTGTTGCCAGCGCAGCGTTAAAGGAAGAAGCCATACAGAAAACCAAAAATTAAACTTAGAGCCTGTTTAAATTTCATCCTT
>JAGLKG010000126.1 GCA_023141835.1 Maribacter sp.
TATAAAGCACATATGTGCTTTATACTGGGCAGAGCAAGGACTTATTTCAAAGACCACGAAGTTATCTACAGAGATTTTAAAAGGTGGGCCAAAAAGCAGGATAGCATTTCAAATCAAAAGTAGGGTTGCCCTATCCGGTTTTTGCTTAACGCTTATCAGCCGGAATCGCTACAAAAACCGGACAGGATTCACGCGCAGGTAAGTTATGGTAAGATTTGGGATAGGAAAACCCAGGTATTTTTGGAAGCTACCTTATAATTCATTATAGAATGATTGTTATTACAATCAAAATAAGTATATTTGTATGAAATAACAATCATTTTGGTCATGGCTAAAAGAAAACAAACGCTGTTTCCCAAGCATCTGAAAATTTTAGAGCGGATGGGCGAAAACATAAAATTAGCACGAAAAAGAAGAAAGCTTACAACGGTTCAAGTTGCTGAAAGGGCCGACATTGTAAGGAGCACGCTATATCTTATAGAAAAGGGCGATTCTAGCGTGGGTATTGGTTCATACTTTAATGTATTACGGGTTTTGGGGCTACAAGATGATTTCTTAAAATTAGCTGCCGATGATGAATTTGGAAGAAAGCTACAAGATTTAGAACTGTTATAATATAGAAATGGCAACTGGAAAATTAGACATATACGTGTATGCCCATTGGCAAGGAATGCCAGAGGCTAAGATGATAGGAGTTCTTGCGGCGCACTACGCCAAAGGGAAAAAAGCCTTCAGTTTTGAATATGAAAAAGATTGGATAAAGTCCAAACAACAATTGTTGTTAGATCCTGACATTCAGTTTTATTCTGGTCCACAGTACCCGATTAATAAAGAAAACTTTGGAGTCTTCTTAGATAGTATGCCAGATACTTGGGGAAGAACGCTAATGAAAAGACGTGCCGCACAAGAAGCAAAGGAAAAGAATGAAAAAGCACCAACCTTATACGAAATTGACTTTTTACTGGGGGTGTATGATGAAAGTCGGATGGGGGCATTACGTTTTAAATTAGACCCAGATGGCGCATTTTTAGATGACAATGAATATTCACCAACACCACCATGGTCTTCGGTAAGAGAGTTACAGGAGGCAGCTAAGAATTTTGAAAATGATTCCGATAATGAGGAAGTAAAAAAATGGTTAGCTGTTCTTATGGCACCTGGATCTTCTTTAGGAGGCGCAAGACCCAAAGCGAATATTTTGGATGAACATGGGAATTTATGGATAGCGAAGTTTCCTTCTAAGAATGATACTATAGATAAGGGAGCATGGGAATTCCTAGTTTACCAATTGGCTATAAATTGTGGTATTGATATGGCGCCTTCAAGAATTGAAAAAATTGCAGGAAACTACCATACCTTCTTTACCCAACGTTTTGATAGGGCAGAAGGGGAGCGTATACATTTTTCATCCGCAATGACCATGACAGGCAATAATGAGGATACCATACGAGATAACCCCGCAAGCTATTTAGATTTGGCAGAGTTCATTCAAAACTATGGTACTAACATCGATGAAAACTTGGAACAACTATGGCGAAGGATTGTGTTTCATATTGCCGTTTCTAATACCGATGACCACTTGCGCAATCATGGTTTTATTCTAACGCCTAAAGGTTGGGTGCTTTCTCCCGCATATGATATTAACCCGTCCATAGATAAAGATGGTCTGGCGTTGAATATTGATATGGATAGCAATGCTTTGGATTTGAATTTGGCAAAAAGTGTAGGCGAATACTTTCGATTGGACAATGAGCTAATGGAAACGATTATCGAAGAAGTATTAAAACCTGTTCGCCAATGGAAAAAGATTGCGGATGAAATCGGAATTTCTAGAGCCGAACAAGAATTAATGGCTGGGGCATTTCTAGATGGCTAGCTTCTGTATTTATTAAATATGTCGACAAAAGTCAAAAATTTCGACATTTTCTGAGTATGTGTCGATGTGATATACATATTTACATATCACATGATCATAAGTGTCCCGTAAATGGTGAATTAACGAAACTACTCAAAGAGACCAGAAATAGGACACTAAGGGAATAAGTCCTGTGATTTTATAAAGTAGTCCCGTTAATCGGCCGTTTTATGGAACAAACAATTTGGTATATAATTACTAGAAGAAGAACTCTTAGATTTCCAGATAATCTGTTTATCGTTGCTCGATTTACCCAATACCAAGGCACAATTTTTACAATTCAATAGCATTTAACGACGATTGAACTTAAAGTCATTTCATTAACTGACAAATGGGTGGATATTTGGCGGACTACTAATCGTATTATTCGTTAATGTAAAAACTTATGAAAACAAGAAATCTTTGTTTAATTGGATTAATTCTTTTTGTTACGAGTTATGTGTTTTTTTCTCAAGGTTCATTGGGTAACCAAAAATATATCGATGTTGCTCATTGGTTTAATTTGATTGGAGCCGTTTTACTATATTCTTTTAACAATGTATTTCCTAAAAAAAACACCATCCATTCCGTGGCCTCTTTATTAACAATTATAGGAGTTGTTGCCCATATTGGACTTTGCACAATTGATTTTATTATGTGGAGTTTTGGTAATAGTGATATGGGAAGAAATGCTTTAAGTGAACAAATAAGTAATACGCCATTAATTTTATATCCATTTATTATAGTTGGGCCATCCATGCTCTTTACAGGCCTAGCAGCTCATGCTTTGAATTTTATCAAAACCAGCCCGATAAGTTCTCTTCTGGTAATTCTAGGTGGACCATTTGTTGGACTATCTTATTTTGTATGGAACAATGGAAATCTAATACTAGCCAGTTGTGTGATTTTTGCGACTGGATTAGCGCTACTACTCTATAGAAATGAAATTGACAATATGAGAGAAAAACGGATTCATCGAAGTTTATAAATTATATAATGAAAAATATGACAAACCAAGACGTTAGGTTAGCTCTATCCAAATTCGCAATCGAAGGTGGATTAGGATTGCCGCTGGGGTTAATTTACAAATTGTCAGTTTTTTTTGAATTGCACGGTATACAAATAATTCCGTTATTCGTCCTATGACCGTCTAAAAAAAGTCTTTAACTCGAAACTAAATTATATCCTTGACTGGCTTCGGAGTGCTATTCGTTTTACAAAACGGATTTATATTTTATCATGTGAAACAAGGGTTGCCATTCATTACGAAATAATCAAACTATAATGCTAGTAAACAAAGAGAAACGTATAGAATATTTAGGTTTTAATGATATTTGGTTTTCTGTTGTTGGAATCCTAATTATAAGTTTTGTAACGTACTACCTTTTCAATCCTTCACTTGACGTTGTTTCTTTGACTGAAGCAGTTTTAAGTTGGGGTGGAGGGCTATTGTTTACCATTATTGATTGGTTTATCAATAGAGCGATTATGATTTCTTTACGAAAAAAATACCCCGCTTTTCGTGACGATGCAAAGCGTATTACATTGTTTTTTCTGGCTGTTGTTTGCACTGTCATTTTAGTAGATTTTATAGGAACCTCGCTATTGTCTTTAATTCCAGGTGTTAACGTTGTAGATTATCAATCTCGAATTAAAGTACTATTATCTATTATTTTTTTAACTATCATGATATTGGCGATATACGAGGCCATTTATTACAACATACGGCTCAAAAAATCGGTTAGGGAGGAAGAACAATCAAAACAAATCCTCATACAGGCACAATTGGACGCTCTGCAGAATCAGGCCCAACCACACTTTTTCTTCAATACCTTGAATACACTTCGCGATATCATTGATCAAAACTCCAAGGAAGATGCAAAGGAATTCGTAGACAAGCTATCGGATATTTATCGCTTTTTATTGGAAGCCGGCAACGATAATTTGATTCCCCTAAAAAATGAATTGCGATTTGCTAAGGCCTATATTCACATTCAATCAGAGCGGTTCGGGAATAATCTGAAATTGAATTGGGATATCCCTGAAACTTCGTTAGATGCTATGATCGTGCCCATGAGTCTACAGCTTTTGCTCGAAAATGCGATAAAGCATAATGTAATATCTAAAGCGAAACCGCTACTAATAAATGTAGCCGTCCAGGATAACAAATTGGTTATAGACAATAAGATGGAACCGAAATCTACGCAGTTACCATCAACAAAGGTCGGACTTGCAAATATTGAAAAACGGTTTACCTTGATTTCCCGTAAATCAATTGAAATCAAAAATGACGGAAATCGATTTATGGTTTCTCTCCCACTATTAACACAATCAGATAAAAGGAATACCGATGCAGATACTAATCATTGAAGACGAACCCAGGGCGGCAGGCCAATTGCAACGCATGTTAAAAACATGTAGTTTCAACTTTCAATTATTAGGTATAATCGATACCGTAGAAGATGCCGTGCGATGGTTTCAAGAACATACAGCCCCTGACCTAGTATTTATGGATATTCAATTAGCAGATGGACTGAGTTTTGAGATTTTTCAGAAAACGGACGTGGAAGCACCAATCATTTTTACGACAGCTTTTGATCAATATGCCATACAGGCATTTAAAGTTAACAGCATTGATTATCTGTTAAAACCCATTCAAAAAGATGACTTGAGCCTTGCTTTATATAAATTCATTAAATCGAAGAACTCAACTGCTATAGCTCCAGCCGTTTTAAAACAATTAATGGGTAGCCTGCAAGTAACCCAAAAGCGTGAAGGTTTGTTGGTGAAAGAGGGAAGTGGGTTTGTTCAAATCAAAATTTCAGAACTATTATACTGCTATTCCGAAGACAGCATTACTTTTGGTGTCACCCTTGGCAAGCGTTTTATTATTGAAGAAACAATTGACGAATTGTTCAGTTCTTTGAATCAAAACGAATTTTATAGAATCAACCGCGGACAATTAATTGCCAAAACTTCCATTCAGAAAATAGACCCCTATTTTAATCATCGGGTTAAACTCTCCATTGCAAATCCACGCGATCAAGAATTCATTGTCAGCAGACCAAAAACGAGTGACTTTAAAGAATGGATGAATAATTAATTCAGTCAATTACAATTCAACTACCCTTTACGATACTTCGATAAAAACGACTTCTCTTGAAAGACATAAAAAATGATATTGCACCAATAATCATTTAAAACAAATATATCATGAAGTCACAAAAATTTACGCTAAGCTTACTAACGCTTATTTTCGGATGCTATGCCTTTGGCCAAAATGCAACAAATGAATTACCGGTTTCAATTGAAAAAGAATTCTCAATCCACAAAAATGTTCAACAACATACAAATGCTATTTTCGATAGTCTTGTAAAAATTCGTAGAGACTTTCATAGCTATCCTGAAGTGTCGGAACAAGAGAAAAGAACTTCAAAGAAAGTAGCAGCGTATTTAGAATCGTTAGGTCTCGAAGTTAAAATCAATATTGGCGGCTACGGCGTTGTAGGAATCTTAAATACTGGTAAAATAGGGAAACGTATAGCTTGGCGTGCAGATATTGACGCAATAGCCTCTGACATTCCTGATGTCGTAGATTTCAAATCAAAAAATGCAGGTGTTAGACATATCTGTGGACATGATGTGCACACTACTATCGGACTCGGAATTGCAAACGTTTTAGCAAGTCAAAAAGAAAACCTAACAGGTACAGTTTATTTTATTTTTCAACCTGCAGAAGAGATTTTTAAAGGAGCTAAAGCAATGATAGATGATGGATTATTCGATATCATTAATCCTGATGAAATTTATGGCCTACATATGTCTCCTTCACCAACTGGGGTTATTTCTACTAAATCTGAAAACATCTATGCCCATAGAGCGAAAATTGAGGTAGCCTATAAAAATTCAATTAACAAGGATGCCGCAATTAAGTATACCAAAGAATTAATATCTAAGCTTCAAACCTATGAGCCGAAAAGTGAATTTTGGGATGACAGGAATATATTGAATCCTGAGTTGGGAGTAGAAAACCCCAATACCATTTATAAAGATTATATAGCAGTTAGAAGTGACTTTCACATAGACCAATCTGATGATGAGTTGAAAATAAGTACTGTTATAGATGCTAGTCACATGAATAAACTGAATTCATTTTTAGAATCTATTAAAACAGAAATTGGTCATTCTAATTTTTCTAAAGACTTACTTTCTGTTGAATTTTCATTTGTGTTAGAGGCAAATAAATCTCCCATGAATGATAAAGTATTGACAAATGAGACTATGAATAGCATTTCTAATATTTATGGAGAACAGAGTGTAATACCTATGTTTGGCGTAGCGCCAGGTCAATTTGGCGACGATTTCACATTCTTTCAAAAACATACGCCAGGAGTGTATTTTTTCTTAGGCGGCTCAAACTATGAGAAAGGAATAATTTCTATGTCTCACACACCAAACTTCCAAGTCGATGAAGAATGCATCAAAACAGGGGTAAACTATTTTTCTTCAATGATTATTGAAAGGCTTAATAATTAATATATTTTTTTGAAAAGGCCCATAAAACAAAGGTTTAAAGGGACCGTATTGTGAGTTGAACTATTAAAAATGTCACATGTAAGTAATTTTCTTAGTATTTTTGATACAGTAAAAACGCAAAAAATTTACGTTCTTTAGTTACTTCTTGAGGGTTGGTGTCCATATAGGGATTCACACATGATTTCAACGTTTAACTCATTGAAAATAAGGTGTTTGACTACCTATTCTTAGGTCTGTCATCCCGACAATTTATAGTATCAATCTATACCAAAAACCTGTTAATCTTATGATTTTTAGGTTTTTGCGTTTTTGTGGATATCATAATAATTCATTAAACCCAATTAAAAACGTCAACAATTCGGATAACAAACTTACTTTTTGAAAAGTGTTGACCGATTTGTTAAAATTTGCCGACTTGTTGGGTAAATAAATGTATCTTTAAAGTGATTTGACTTTCGTCTGATAACAGAAACTAGTGTTAACAAAAAGACGAAACATGAAAACAACTTCAACCTAACTCTCAAAACTATTTTCAAAAATATCATGGATAGCTTTGGATATCGTTTCGTTTTCCAACCATCGTTTGGATGGGCCAAGACGTAGCCAATTATAGTAAGTCCAACATGTTGTATCTTTAAAAAAAAGATCCTTGTGTAAGATATCTATGAGAGATTTTGGTAAACGTTCTATTTTTCTTTCCCTAGTCATTTTGTTGTCTTTCATTTTTCAGGTTTCCGCCCAAGAAAACAAGATGTTCCAAAACCTATTGGGCAATCTTGCCGTTTACACCAACAACAACTCTCCTGAGAAAGTCTATGTACAAACCGATAAAGATTTCTACACTAATGGGGAGACAATTTGGTTCAAAACTTATTTACTGAACGGTATAACCCACAAGGCCAGCAACAAGAGTCAGGTCGTTTACGTAGAACTAATCGATTCAAAAGACAACATAATAGCGCAACAAAAACTATACACGGAATCCGCTGGAGCGTCGGGCGATATAATTTTGCCAATAGATATCAAAGAGGGCACTTATGTTTTACGCGCCTACACAAAATACATGTTGAACGATAAAGAACCTGTGCTTTTTCAAAAGGAAATCCCCATTTGGGCGCAACGAAGCATTTCGAATTACGTGTCGGATAAGGTCTCCAATGAAAAAAAGGAGGATAAACAAGTTTCAAAAAAGGAGATAACCACATCAAGGGCAACAAAACCTATTGTTCAATTCTTTCCTGAGGGTGGTAATCTGGTAACCGGTATCGAAAGTGTACTAGGCGTAAAAATTACCGATGTAGAAGGAAACGGTCTCGCGCTAGAGGGAAAGATTTTCGATCAGGACGGTGTTCTAGTGTCCCTCTTCAGAAGTTATGAATTTGGCTTAGGCCGTACCTCTTTCAAGGTAGAACCCAATACCGACTATTACCTACAAATTCAAATCGATGGTGAAATAACGAAATACCCAATTCCCGAGCCCCTCTTAAAAGGTTATGCTTTACGAGTCATGAACTTGGGAGAGTATATAAAAATCCACGTTTCTACCAACATTGCCAGTGGTCTTCAAGGCGCACTGTTAGTAGGTCATCTTCGGGGTGATTTAATTTTTAAACAATTTTTGAGAAGTAAAGGCGAAAATTTTTTTTCGCTCAAACTATTTACCTCAAAAATGCGAGACGGAATCGCCCATTTTACCTTGTTCGCCCCAAACGGAGCGCCTGTAAGTGAGCGTCTTACCTTTATCGAAAGCCCTGAAAACACTTTAAAACTATCGGTGAAAACAGATAAGTCGAACTATGATTTCCGGAAAAAGGTCAATGTCGATCTCGCCCTTGTTGACGATAGGGGAAGACCGCTTGATGGCGATTTTTCAATGAGTGTGGTTACCCAAAAAGGCTTACAGAAAGATACGGACAACCTAAAGAGCTGGTTATTATTAAATTCTGATTTGGGCGGAACAATTGCAGATCCCAACTTTTTTTTTCAAGAAAATTTGAAGGGTCGTAAATCCCTGTTGGACCTACTTATGCTGACTCATGGTTGGCGAAGGTTTACATGGCAGTCTTTTATGAACATTGGTGTGCGTAAAGAATTGGCTTTCCCTCCGGAAAAAGGTATTATGATAAGTGGAAACACCACAGCATTCAACAATCGTTACCAGCCCAAAAAAACACTGGCCACATTGACTATCATGGCAAAAAAGATCAACCAAGAAAAAAAACCGACCAATGCACGAGGCAGGTTTAGTTTTGGTCCTTTCTTTTTTCAAGATAGGATCGCAACCATTATAAATGCCCACAGGATACCCGAAACGAAGAAAAGCAAAGACCAAGTGTCAATATACTTAGACCCGCCATTCCCCAGCATAAAAGTCAAAAATCTTAAAAAGCGGCAAATAAATAAGGCAACGACTACTTATGCGAAGTCCTATCTTAGGAAAGCACAACACAAAAAAATGATCGATTTTGAATACAGCCCTAAGACAATCAAGTTAAAAGAGGTGGTGGTAAAATCAAAAATAAAAACCCGACAAGAGCTTATTAACAAAGAGCTAAACTCACGAACATTATATGGACAGGCCCAAAACAGACTTTTCACTGACTCTTCTCCGTGGATGCAAACTGGTAGTGTGCTCGATATTGTAAGGCTTGTTCCTGGGGTAAAGGTTTATGGGGTCTATCCAAACCAATCAGTGGAAATCAGGGGTCAGGTAAGCTTTGGAAACGGCCCTCCACTCTATTTGCTAGATGGTATGCCCGTTCCAGAAAGCGCTGTTAGGACCATGCGTACTTTTAACATTTTGTTCGTTGATGTGCTTAAAGGTGCTGATGCCGCTATTTATGGTATGCGTTCGGCTGGCGGGGTAATCGCTATCTACACCAAAAAAGGTGGTGATCTAAATCAAAATCCAAAAAGGTTTCCTGGTGTAACCAATGCTACAATTCCAGGGTTCTATAAAACTAGAGAGTTCTACAAGCCGAACTATGCCATGACCATTGCTGACCACCGAAAGCCTGACTATCGTACTACCTTACACTGGGCACCAGATATCGAAATCAAAGGTGGAGAATCATCGAAATTAAGCTTCTATACAGGCGATACTGCCGGTAAGTATACGATACGGGTGGAGGGCATCACCTTTGACGGCAGACCTGTGCACAAATTATACAGCTTCAATATTGTAGAAGATTCTCCCTAAACATTTAGAGCATAAAAGATTTAAAAAGGTCGATTTGATTGGCCGACCTTTTTTATTGTACGTCTGCCGATTAATTCTGATACCCCAAAAAGTATGCAGGTTGCAATGGAAGGTATCTTTAAAGTTTTTGAGTCTAAAGAGAGGCGAAAATTAGAGACTTCTATGTCTAAATTTTGGAACGAAAGACAATGCCAGGTCATCCTTTGAGATATTCCAGATGATCTATAGAATGTCGTAGGTTGCGGTATCGATATACACCTTCCCAGCAAATGGACTTGCGATAAAAAAGTGGACAATTAGTTAAGAGTCATGCAGCTACTTTTTGATTAAATATTTCCATTTCATTTCATTTTTTTTTGCACTTAAAGTTGACTGGCTGAGAACCAAACTCAAGTCAAATCTTTGGAAGATTTAATTTGTCGTTTAATGTCTTTTACAATCGATTCCGTTGATTTCTTTTTTGCCATTTTAAGTGAACTTTTAAAGTTAATGATCCATCTTCAAGGCTAGCCTTGAAGATAACAAAACTGTCACTTAACTTAAAGGCTAAATCAGTCCACTTTTATCTGAAGATTTACATGCAACCCGTTTTTCACTGAGTTGTGACAGGCATAAAGGGTATAATCATTCACCACCCGCATGATGGCAAAAGCAATTTCGCAACTACTTGGTTTGAGGAATAAAAAAATGTTGTAGAACATAAAAAACAGTGCTATAAAACAGCCTTCTTTTATCGATTATTATAATTAAAATTTACTATCTTTTCTTTATCTAAATCGAGCTGTCGTTGGGTGGTCGATAAAAAATAAATTTCAACGGTATGATTGAACTGGCAATGTGTTACCCTTCATCGGTAAAGGAAAATGTTGGGACAGAAATGCTTTACAGTCCATTGGCATTGGCATACCTGGCAGGCCATACACCTGAATACTACAACATAAGTTTATACGATGAATATGTAGGCGAGGATATGGATCCCGATACCATAATTGCGGACCTTGTGGCTGTTTCCAGTTTATCATCAGGTATATTACGTGCATATGAAATTGGGGATAAACTTCGGGCGCGTGGAATAAAGACGGTAATTGGCGGGGCCCATGTATCGTCTCTTCCTGAAGAAGCGTTGGAACATTTTGACACTGTTATTCTTGGAGAAGGAGAAAAACCATGGAAGCAATTCCTGGAAGATTTTGAAAGCAAGCAAGCAAAGGACAGATACTTTGGCCCTATGGATGTGTCTTTAGAAAATATTGGAACACCGCTCCGAAGTCTAATGCACAACAATTACCATTACCCATCGGTTATGACCTCAAGAGGTTGTCCCTATGCTTGCTCATTTTGCTATTTGACCATATACAAAAACAGAAAATACAGGACCATCCCACATGAAACCGTCCTGCAAGATTTTGATTCGATACAGGATAGTTCGGTCGTAGTTGTTACCGACGAGAATTTTATTGGATATTCTAAAAAAGATTCTGTGGACCGTAAAGTATTGTTGAATAAAATAATCAAACGCAACTACAAATTCATTTGGGGCTGCCAGGCATCGATCAACATCGCCGAGCAGCCTGAACTTATGCAATTAATGTATGAAGCAGGGTGCAGAACAGTGTTTGTTGGGTTTGAATCAACAGATCCTGAAAGTTTAAAGTCGATAAGTAAAAAACATAATATTGGTGTAGACTATAAAGAAGCCGTCAAAAAGATCCATAAACAGAAAATCGCAGTGATCGCATCATGCATCCTTGGAATGGATAACCAAAAAGAGGGCTATCACAAGTTTTTAATTAAAGAATTGAAAGATATTAAGGTCGATTTTGTTCGTGTGTTTTTTATGACAGCCTGGCCCGGGACAAAACTGCACAAACAATTGGAAGCAGAAGGTAGAACAACAACTGACTGGGATAGTTTGAGAAAGGACATTCCTACTACGAAATTTAAACACTATACCCATGAAGGTATTTTGACAGCAAGGAAAGAGGTAATGGATGCGTTCTTCAACTGGCGGAGTTTGTCCATGGTCATATTGAGGTGGCTCTTTAAAGATAGATCACTAATGGGCCTGTTTATTAAATTAAGTGTCAGAAATAAGCTCTCTGAAAGAATAAGGAACAAGAGAGCAAATAATGTCTTACAACGAAATAGGAATCTGTGATATATTATCGAATACACCCGTTGTGATTCTGGTGAATTTACAAATTAAATTACCAGGAAAAAGCCGGTTCTGTCGCATCTGTTCAAAAT
>JAGLKG010000127.1 GCA_023141835.1 Maribacter sp.
ATCTTCAGATAAAAGTGGACTGATTGAGGCTTAAAGTTAAGTGACAGTTTTGTTATCTTCAAGGCTAGCCTTGAAGATGGATCATTAACCTTAAAAGTTCACTTAAAATGGCAAAAAAGAAAACAGCAACCTCTATTGTAAAAGACATTAAACGACAAACCCGCAGGAAGTTTTCTTCGGAAGAAAAAATCAGAATTATATTAGAAGGATTAAAGGGCGAATCTTCTGTGGCGACTATCTGCCGTCGAGAAGGAATTGCTCCTGCCTTGTATTACCGTTGGAGTAAAGATTTTTTAGAGGCTGGTAAGAAGCGTCTTATGGGAGATACCATGCGAGAAGCTAATACCGATGAGGTAAAAGAGCTCAAGGGAGAAAACTCTGAGTTAAAACAAGCAGTAGCTGAACTATTACTTCAGAACCGTGTGCTTAAAAAAAGTACAACTGGCTTCGAGTAAAATGGAGAAAGTATATGCGTTTTACCCAGCAAGAAAAGTACGAGATCATTCGGCTTGTGGAAACTTCTGAAATTGGTGTTAACAGGACTTTGAAAGAAATAGGAATACATAAAAGCACTTTTTATAATTGGTATGGTAAATACCGAGAAGAAGGTTTTGATGGCCTAGCTCTTAAGCCAAGGGCTAGGAATACCTATTGGAATAAGATCCCTGGTAAGGTTCGTGCAGAGGTGGTCGATATGGCATTGGACTATCCAGAAGAATCCTCTAGAGGGGTTGCTTGTAAAATGATAGATGACAAGCAATATTATATCTCTGAAAGTAGTGTATATCGTATTTTAAAAGCCAATGGACTTATTACTCAACCTGCTTTTAATATAATGGCAGCATCTAAAGAGTTCAAGGACAAAACCACTAGAATACATCAAATGTGGCAGACTGATTTTACCTATTTGAAGATTACAGGGTGGGGATGGTATTATCTTTCTACCATATTAGATGATTATAGCCGCTATATTGTGCATTGGGAGCTTTGCTCAACCATGCACACCAAAGACGTCACTCGTACTGTTGAAACCGCTTTAAACAAAGCAGGGCTGTCAAAAAAGCAACGACCGAAACTATTATCAGATAATGGTCCTTGTTATATCAGTCACGAGTTAAAACAATTTATAAACGATAAAGACATGAAACATATTAGAGGAAGACCATTACACCCGCAAACCCAAGGGAAAATCGAACGATATCACAGGTCAATGAAAAATATCATCAAACTGGAACATTACTATTTCCCAGAAGAATTAAAACATCGATTGGCCGAGTTTGTAGAGTATTATAATAATCGAAGATATCATGAATCCCTTCAAAATGTAACACCCGCCGATGTGTATTTTGGAAGAGCAGAACAGGTACTTAAGCAAAGACAAATAACTAAAAAGAAAACAATGAAAAAACGTAGAAAAACACACTTAAAACAAATGTTGGATTTATAACTTAACTTTGAGATAACTTAGTCCACTTTCGTTTGACGACGTACATCAAAGCTGTCTTTAATGAAGACGGCATTTTCAGATATACTTCTATAGTTACTTTCTATTGTCTCATTTAAGAATGGATCGACAACTTCTATTTCTGTTTCATCCAACATATTCTTTTTGAAAAGAGCCTTAACAATGGATCCAAGTCTAAAAGGTTGGTCAATTTTTTACTTGCCTGTTTAAGAACTGCTACTCTTTTATCAATGATATCCATCTGGGCAAGATTTAATTTATTATGTTTTTGGTATCGATGGAATTTGGTCTTTCCATCAACTTTTCTAGTTCTTTTTTGGCGCCACTCAAAATTTTGGCGTGTTTACTGTAGTCTTTCCATTGATTTAGTTTTCCCGTCAATCTATCAAAGATGATATTGATGTTATAGGTTTGTGAATTGGTTATGCCATTCTCCAATTCTTCCCAGTTAATTGGAGTGGCAACTGGAGCACCTCCCAAGACCCTAACGGAAAATGGGCAGACCCCGGTTTGTGCATAGGAATTGCGGAGATAATCTAAAAACAGCCTTTCCTTGCGCTGGTCTTTTCGCATAGCAATGGTAAATTGTTCAGGATGTTTATAGGAAAGATAACCAACAGCGTTTTTGGCAAAATCGTGTACCTCGTCAAAATTTTCGGTTCGGCGAAGCGGTACGACCAGATGAAGTCCTTTCGAACCCGTGAGCATCACATAGGTTGATAGCCCCAAGTCTTTTTCCAACAAAGTACGAAGGGTTTTGGCGCCTTTTACAGCGAGTGCAAAGTTATTGTCTGCCGAATCAAGGTCAAAGATCAGCTTATCGGGATAATCCAACTTATCTACTTTACTCAGCGTAATATGAAAAGTAATTACCCCTTGGCCAGCGAGATAAACAAGTGTTTCTTTTGTATCGCATACAACATGGTTGACCCAACCGTCCTTCTTTTTTATTTTGATGGTTTTTATCCAATTGGGAAAGTAGTCCGATGCGTTCTTTTGGTAGAAGCCATCCTTGTAAATGCCATTAGGAAAGCGATGCATGGTCAAGGGCCGATCTTTTAGATAAGGTAGCATGATAATCCGCTATCTGTTCATAATAGTGGATTAGGTCGTTCTTGGTAATCCCTGATTGGGGAAACAGAATCTTGTCTTTATGTATTATTTGTAATTCTTTCATGTTGCCCTGAGGTTTAGTGCATCTTGAATTGGTCGCTATGAATATATTGGATAAAACTGTACTTTGATTTCATTTTTCACCTCTGAAACACCAGGAGCATGAAAAGCGGCATTAAGGGCATCTTCTTTTTCTTTAATTGAGCTAACCGTACCTGTTAGTGTTACAGTATGGCCATCGACTTCAACGTTGACTTGGCTAGCATCAATATTTGCAGAACGTTCAAATGCTTTTTTAATCCTATCTTTTACTTCATAGGGCCTTACATTTTGTTTTATGTGTATGTTGTTGTACACTTGTTTTACACCCAAAAGACTTTCCACAGAACGTGTAGCAGCGTTCTTTTGATAGGCCCATGTGAGTTCCCCAGACAAATAAACATGGCCATCCTCTACTTTCACCATAACTTTTTCTTTGGGTACCGTTGCTGCCCAATCCAAGGCAGTAACAACCACTTTTGCGATTTCCTTATCCGTTTTTTTATAGCTTTCACCATATTTTACATCAATGTCTTCGGCCACCGCTTTTACTCCTTTCACGCTTTTTACGGCCTTTTCCGCTGCTACTTTTTTGGAATACTTATTGACAACACCACTTAGCGTTACGACCCCATCCTCGACAATAACACCTATTTGGGTCTCATCAATATCGGATCGCCATGCCAATTCATCCAATACGTTTTGTTTAATTTCTGAATCTGTTTTCATGATATTTTATGTTCAATTAAAATATATTATCAAATCTAAAAGTAACATTATGAATAGGCAGTCTAAATGATGTACATCAGGGCTCTCCATTTTTAACAGTAATTTATTGGGTTCAACAAATCAATAAAATTCTGCCACTGACCTAAATCATTCTATTTCAACCAACAAGTCCGTATTTTTAGGAGTGTTTTATAAAGGATTTATTAAGGATAATCGCTTAACTAAAATTGAATATCATGAATACAACAACTTCAAATCCGAAAGCAGAATTATTGTTGGGAGCAGGCCTTGATGTGCTACACCAAGAAAGTCGTGAATGGCAGGAAACGATCGCCTTTTGGAAAGATGAAACCAAATTCTTTGCCAATCTCCTTCGAAAAAAGGAAACCTCGGCATCGGATTATGGAAAAATGCTCCGGAATCTGGATAAGATCCATGAAAACCTATTTGATTATT
>JAGLKG010000128.1 GCA_023141835.1 Maribacter sp.
CCTAAAGGCAGAGTTGTATATGGCGGCGGCGGTATAATTCCTGATGTATTTGTACCTATTGGTTCAAATGAAGAGGAAGCTATCAAAGCCATTGACAGTAGAGGTTGGTTTTCATTTTTCAGTTTTGAACATTTGGATGCAGATAGGCAACGGTATAACGATATTTTACCAGAAGAGTTTACACGTAACTTCATAGTTGATGATATTTTATTTGAACAGTTTGTAGATTATCTTATTTCTAGAAACCTGAAAATGGACTATTATGATTTTGAAGATTTAATAAAGCTGAATATTAAAGCCGCTTTGGCCGAGCAATTGTATGGGGCAAATGTACATGCCAAAATAAAAAGTTCTGCGGATACCATGCTCAAGCAAGTATTGGAATTGGATCGCCCTCTGATTCAACAGGGTAAAGCGGAAGCCATTGAGGCAAAAAACTAACTTCTCCTAGGCCGGTCACAGTCTCTGAATTAAAAGTGGAGTCTGGCTTTCAACCCTCATCAGGAAATTAATCGATGCTTGACTTCCCATAATAAAATAGTTTTCTTGAATTATTTGCATTAGCTGTGATAACCGTACAAAACGGTTAGTAAATGGACTAAAATATTTAGAATGCTCACCTATATTATCAAAAAAAATACTTGTTAAATTAAACAATAGACACAATTTATGTTAAATAATTGCATATCTCTCAGACGGAGCTACTAACTTTCCCCCGAGGGGTTGATTCATTGAAGATTTTCCATTGAGTCGATTGCTCCCAGTTCTTAGGAAACATATACTAATTTAATTTCAATCATTTATGAAAACCACCAACTTATTGTTAATGGTAATGACTGTTGGTTCATTACTTTTAAATGTAGAAACCAATGCCCAGGAAGAGGCAAAAGAAGCAAAGTACTATACTGTAGCCACATTTCATTGGAATATGGATTATGAGAATTTTGACATGGATACTTGAAAGGCTGGGGAAAAAGAATATTTAGACAAGGTAACCATGAAAAATGAGCATATTATGGGGTCATCAATTTATTTGCATCATACAACTCCGGACAATACTGAATTACTTTTTGTTCAGGTCTTTGATTCTTGGGATGCCATTGACAAAGCTACGGATCGTGGAACTGAGCTTGCTAAAGAAGCGTGGTCCATTGAAGATGGAAGAAAGGCCTTTTTCAAAAAACAAAATGCATACTATGCAAATGGTCATTCCGATGAGATTTATAGCGTAATGCCGGGCACTAAACTTATGAAGGCACCGCCCACAAAAGATATGATATTATACTTGCGCAAAAGTCATTTTGCTTACCCCGAGGATGGTTCAAGAAAAGAATTTCTGGAATTGCGCAAAGAATATCTAGAAAATGTGATTTATAAAAATGAATTTATTAAGGCATATTATCCTAGCAGGCACTTTTATGGCGCCGATGGTACGGAGCATATTCAGGCTTACTTTTTCGACTCATTGACTGATTGGGATAAAATGTTCGATAGAAATACGGAACTGGTCAAAGAAGCTTGGCCAGATGATGAGGCTAGGAAGGAAAGAGGAAAAAAAGTGGGGAAATATTTTACCGGTGTGCATGGCGATTTTATTTACACAAGGGTTCATGGACTGTCTAAATAAACTTTAAGAAATAGATTAAAGAAATGAAGGGCTGCCCGGAAGGGCAGCCCATTCTAATTGAACCAAAATTTCTCAAATTCTTCCCGTTTATAAATTCGATAGTTAATCCTTATCGATCTTCTTCTGTATCTTTTTAGACGTCAAGAAAATTAAAAGTAGCACAACGGCGCATAATGCGGCGACAATGCCAATAAGTGCAATGGTACTGTTGCCTTCCAATGGATTATTTAAATCTACCAGGGTTGCATTATAGGCAATTAAGATTAGTGCCAATGCAATCAAAATAATAGTCAGGGTTTTACTCATTTGTCAATTCAATAATTTAAAACAAGGCATTTATATTGGCTGTAAATAGCTTTACTGCTATTGCCAACAAGATAACACCAAATACCTTCCTGATAATACCGATGCCATTTTTGCCCAGTACTTTTTCAATTTGTCTTGAAGATTTCAACACAAGGTATACAAAGATAATATTTACAAGAATGGCTACTATAATATTTTCAACATGAAATTCAGCTCGCAATGACAATAAGGAGGTCATTGTACCAGCGCCTGCAATTAAGGGGAATGCTATCGGGACAATAGAAGCACTTTCGGGAGCATCATCTTTATAAAGTGAAATGCCTAAAATCATCTCTAAAGCCAAAAAGAAAAGAATAAATGAGCCCGCCACGGCAAAAGAATAGACATCAATCCCAATGAGTTTTAATATTTCTTCCCCAATAAAAAGAAAAGCTATCATAATACAGGCAGCAACAAAAGAGGCTTTTCCAGACTGTATATGCCCTACCTTGTTTCGTAGTCCTATAATAACGGGGACATTTCCAATAATATCAATAACTGCAAAAAGCACCATTCCAGATGTTGCAATTTCCTTAGTATCAAAATTTAGATGCAAAGACATGGTATTAAATTTTGGCAAATCTACGTTATAACAATGGCTTTTGGATCTCATTTGGAAAAATAAATAGATTTGAAAGTGATTCGGAAACCCTATCTTTGGCCCTTTAAATAAAGGATATGTTTCAATTGGATAAGACTATTGTGTCTGAAGAGATTATTGAAAACGATTTTGTTTGTAATCTTAGCGCATGCAAAGGTGCTTGTTGTGTTGATGGTGACTCGGGTGCGCCCTTGGAAGAACATGAAACAGAGATTTTAGTGGATATTTATAGAGATGTTAAACCCTTTCTCCGCCCAGAAGGAATAGCTGCAATCGAAGAACAAGGTGCTTTTGTTAAGGGAGAAGATGGTGAGTGGGAAACAACTTTGATCAACAATAGTGAATGTGCTTATGCAGTTTATTCGGAAAACAATACAGCTAAATGTGGAATTGAAGAAGCATATAACCAAGGGGCTGTTTCATGGAAAAAGCCCGTTTCTTGTCATTTGTATCCCATACGGGTTCGGGAGTATACCGAATTAACTGCGGTGAACTATCATAAGTGGCAAATTTGTGACCCTGCCTGTGCCTTGGGGGAAGAACTTAAAGTGCCTGTTTATAAGTTTGTTAAAGAAGCATTGATCCGAAAATTTGGAGAAATCTGGTATTCGAAATTAGAGCAAATCGCTTTGGAGCATTCTAAATAGTAGGTATGTGTAAAACTACCTTTGTGCCTATTGCGTTCCCCTTTTCATCGTAGAGATCAATTATGGTGAAGTCAAAGGTGTTTTGGTAATCCCTTGAGAAGTTTGCCAGACGTTCTTTGGTAATCGCGATTCCAATAGATTTTCGTTTTAATATCTTACTTTCCTTTATTATTTCTGCCGCTGCCCTGCCAACGCCATTGTCACTTATGCTGATGTTGATGAAATTGTTTTTCCCCTTGCTTACATCAAGGTCTATGTTTTTTCCCCCTTCTTTTGATGAGAGACCGTGCCAAAGTGCATTTTCTAAAAACGGCTGCAAAATTAAAGAAGGGATTTTTATGGTGTGCACGTCTATACCTTCATCTATCGAGATATTAAAATTTATCTCATTTGAGAAACGTATGTTTTCGATATTCATATACAGCTCTACTGTTTCCAATTCTTCGGCAAGGGGTATTTCCTTTAAGGAAGATGCTTCCAATATTTTCCGCACCAATTTTGAAAATTTGTTCAAATAGTGGACCGCATTTTTTTTCTCATTGTTTATGATGTAAAGCTTGATTGAATTCAATGAATTGAACAAAAAATGCGGGTTCATCTGACTGCGGAGCATCGTTTGTTCCAAGGTCAATAATTTTTTGTCGTTTTTAAGTTGGTATTGTCTGTAAAGTATATAAAAAATACCTGCCAATAAGGCCAGGGCAAATCCACCAATTAACAAGGAAGTGTCTTTTTTGAGAAGCTTTAACTTGACAATTTCATTTTCCTTGGCCAAAGCTTCAAGTTCATTGCTCTTTTTTTCGGTATCATAGCGTGATATCATATCGGCGACATAGCGTAGATTACGGTCGTTTGATATTTGTCTACCAGCTCGGTATGAATTTTTAAAATACTTTAGAGATTCTTTAAAATCTCCTTGTGCTGCCTTTAGGTCCGATAAGAATCTGAGGGCTTCCTCCATAACACTTGGTAAATTAAATTTTCGTGATATTTCTAGACCATTAAGTAGATTGGTCTCAGCTTCTTTATAGCGTTTGTGGTGAATGAGTGTCCAGCCCAAGTTGATATAGACCGAGGCGATGATGCCTTTGTCTCCTAGAACTTTGGAAGTCGTAATGGCTTCTTCTAGAATATCCAGTGCTTTATTAATTTCCCCCTGATGTACGTATACATGTGCTATACTATAGTTACATATTATTTTCCCCCTTTCGGAACCAATCTTTTCGTTGTGGGCCAAAGAAGTCGCGTAGTTTTGTAGGGCTTCTTCCAGCCTGCCTACCGCTTCATAACATTCTCCAATGTTTTGGAGGTTGATAGCAAGACCGAGATCATTGTCCAATTCTCTCTCTAAGTTCATGGATTCTTCAAATTTGGCAATGGCAAGCTCATACTGACCCAAAGCTTTATAGATATTACCGATACTATTTAACGATACATTTATGCTCCTTTTGATTCCTTTAGAAGGGTTTTTAATGGTTTCTGCAAGTTGCAATGCGCCTTGGGCATGGTCCAAAGCAGATTGTATTGATTCTGTCTTTCGAAACAATGTACTGAGCATATTATGACTGTATATTCGAAATTCAAGAGAATTACCTCTCTCAGCTGTCTCTAATGCCTTTTGATGAAGCTCTAAAGACCTTGAGAATAGTGAAATATCCCGATACGTTCTTCCCATATGGTTGAAAGCGTAGGACTGACCGGCATAATAATCTTTTTTTACGGCCTCCTGCAAAAAGTATTGCATTAAGATTGTGTCTTTTCTAAAAGGTCTTAATACCGCATCCAATTCTGCATACGTTCTTGGTTCGGCATTGACTAGGCTGTCAGTAACTTCTTTAAAGGGGTCTGAAATTGATTGTGCTGTTCCCAACTGGGAAACAAAAAAAAATACAATGAAAAACCCATATTTAAGAAAACCCATAAAGCTCAATCTTTTTTGGAATTTTATAATGCAAGTTAGAAAAGAACATTAAAGATTTTATATCATATCCAAAAAATCGGACTTTTTTTGTCTGGAAACAGGGATTTTGTGATTCGAGCTCAACACCACGTAACCATCGGTCTTTAAAAATTCTTTAATCTTATGTAGGTTGATTATATATGAATTGTGAATCCTGAAAAAAGAATCTTCGGGCAATAGTTCGTTCACCTCTTTCAATTTTTTAGTGAGGACAATTTTGTGTCCATCAGTAAGATAAATAGTGCTATAATTGCCATCAGATTCTGCGTAAAGTATTTCATCACTCTCCAAAAAAAGCAATTTGCCATCGGTATTGAATGTGATTTTTTTATGATGTGTATTGGCATTAAAGTTCAAAAGAATTTTTTCCAACCGTTCAGAAGTATAATTCCTTGAGTTATACTTTTTGATTTTTACGATGGTCTCTTTTAAATCATCTGTATCTATGGGTTTTAAAAGATAATCAATGGCCTCATTCTTAAGGGCTTTAATAGCGTACTGATTGTAGGCCGTTGTTATGACAACCGGGAAATTCTTGTTGGTCAATTTTTGAATAAATTGAAACCCATCCATAGTTGGCATTTCAATATCCAAAAAAAGGCAATCTGGAGTATTTTTTTCCAAATAGGCCAAGGCTTCAAATGGATCGGTAAATGAAGCATCGACTTTAATCTCATTACTGAAATTGGTAAGTTCCCAAGATAGACTTTGGAGTGCTTTTATTTCATCATCAACTATTACGGCTTCTAACATATTTTCCTGAACTATAGTAAGTTAGTCAAATTTATAATTATGTATTGAGTATTCGCGAAAATTTGTATCAATGGGGATGATTTAGGTATGATTGGTCTTTAATTCCATAAAAACGGAAAAAGGAAATAATGCCTATAATGTAGGGCGTAAAATCTTGCAAAAATAATGTATGGGATTCTCTTAAAATTGACTAATACCGATTATACATATTTTTCAACCATTTACACATTAATAGATTAGCCCTAAGCTTAGTTGAAATACATTGGGTATATAAAATATTGTTTTTGTTTCATCCACATATCATTCTTACGTATAACTGATAGAAATAAAAAACGTGCTCATGAAAAAATGTATATTAATGTTTGGCTTACTCGTACTAGCATTACTGCTGGCAATCTTCATGGAAAATGAAAACGAAATTGTTCCGAGAGACAGCCTTCTTCTAGGTGAGAACAATATTGAAAATGCTTTATTGGAACAAGATTGATTGAAATAAATACAATGATTCATTGTCTAATACTAAATCACTGACCATGTTATATTATGCTCTTAAATCCTTAAAATTTGGCTTTTGGCTTTTATTGCCTCTTTTTCTTGTTTCAAACACCGGAGTTGATTCTAAATTTTGGGTGTCAGACAGTTTTGAGGGGAGCTATGACCTTCAGGTTACGGGTGCCATTAATGAACGATTCTTGGGGTCTGTACATTTTGAGACCACACTGGAATACACAAATCAGGAAGTTCCGTTCTCAAACCTATCATTAAAATTTGCCAATCAATAACAATCTTCATAATGAACACTCCTTGGAGTTTTTAATATCAAAGCAAAACGCACAACATTTGATTTCTATAGGGAAATATGAAATTTCAAAAAACATTGATGGGCTTTTGGACGATTTTGATGGGATTTTTGGATTTGCCAATATAAGGATGTTGGGAGAAAAACCTTTCTTCACTGATAAGGGAAAAATTGTGATTACCCAAATGTCGGATAAAACTTTAAGAGGCTATGTTAATGTATCCCTTGTATCTAAGCTGGGTGACACAATTTATTTGAAGGGAAGTTTTCATGCTGTAAGATAAGGTCGAGGTTTTATAGGTTGTTTATACTTAGGGGTTTGTTTGCATTAAAATTGTGTATTTTTATCCTGTTCCCCCGCTCAAGTAAATAGGATAACAATCCACTGTTAGAAAAGTACTAATATTGGTTTGGATATAGAATAAATGCCAATCAAAAAGGTACGGCTCAATGGAAAACACGCTAAAAAAAGCGTGTTACTGTTCTAGCAACAGCCGATCTGATGAAAAGTTACATACTGGCACGTGCACAAGTTATTGGGCGCTGTCTTGCTTGGTTAAAGGTTTCGGGGGAACTACCTAAATCAGCAAAATGTAACGCCAATTTATTTTGGTTTGTCAGGGAGCCGTACAATTTGGCAGTTTATTCATTTTCTATTAATAATTTCCCAATCTGGGATTTTTTGTTTTTCC
>JAGLKG010000129.1 GCA_023141835.1 Maribacter sp.
CTTGGTATTTAAAAAGTGTATTCTATTTGATTGGAGCAGATATTAAACCGATAAGTATTGTACTTGATACTTTTTGGTTTATTTTTTGGAAGGAAAGTTTATACAGAATTGTGATTTTAAAAAAAGGCAATAAACACAGCAAGTGAAGCTACATTTCAACATATTGTGTTAAAAACTTTGTGATTGAAATCTAAAAACAAGCTTTAGAAATCGGCGGCATTTTTCCATCTTTGTTAGTCCCAACAGTAGGGTAATTATCACCCCAATCAATTAACTTTTAAACAAATAGAATCATGTCCACTGCCGTAGAGCCCATTTTACAGGAAAATAAAGACCGTTTTGTTATATTTCCCATTCAACATCATGACCTGTGGGAATGGTACAAAAAGCAAGAGGCCTGTATCTGGACTGCTGAGGAGATAGATTTGCACGAGGACCTGTCAGACTGGAACAACAGACTAAATGATGATGAAAAATATTTCATTAAACATATATTGGCCTTTTTTGCCGCATCCGATGGGATTGTGAATGAGAATTTGGCCGAGAATTTTGTGAATGAGGTGCAATATTCAGAAGCTAAATTTTTCTATGGTTTTCAGATAATGATGGAAAACATACATTCAGAAACGTATTCCTTGTTAATTGACACTTATGTGAAAGACGAACAAGAAAAAAGCATACTTTTCAATGCCATTGAAAATTTTCCAGCCATCAAAAAGAAGGCTGATTGGGCTTTGCGTTGGATTGAATCCCCCAGTTTTGCAGAACGTTTGATTGCATTTGCGGCTGTTGAAGGAATTTTCTTTTCCGGTTCTTTCTGTTCAATTTTTTGGTTAAAGAAAAGAGGTTTGATGCCTGGTTTGACATTTTCAAACGAGTTGATTTCACGAGATGAAGGCATGCATTGCGATTACGCGGTTCATTTGCATAATAATCATATCGTGAACAAGGTATCGAAAGCACGCATAACAGAAATAATTGTTGATGCCTTGAATATTGAAAGAGAATTTATAACAGAGTCATTGCCAGCCAGCCTTATTGGCATGAATTCAAAGTTAATGACCCAATATCTTGAGTTTGTTTCGGATAGGTTATTGGTAGAACTTGAATGTGAAAAGGTATACAATTCTTCAAATCCGTTTGATTTTATGGATATGATTTCCCTTCAAGGGAAAACTAACTTCTTTGAGAAAAGAGTGTCTGAATATCAAAAAGCAGGAGTTCTGAACAAGGACAAGGATGAGGATGCACAAAAAATCAGCTTCGACGCTGACTTTTAGAAATTTTTGAATCTACGTGGTTCCCAAACCATTTAGGTTTAACTCCAATAAAATTAACCTACACCACGAACCCAATGGGTATATAACCTTATGGGGATAACTGATTGACTAACCATAATTCATTAAAACAATTGTAGCCGCATGTATGTAATAAAAAGAGACGGAAGAAAAGAGCTGATAATGTTCGATAAGATCACAGCTAGAGTACGAAAATTATGCTATGGACTTAATGGTCTTGTAGACCCACTAAAAGTGGCCATGCGTGTCATTGAAGGTTTGTATGACGGTGTAACAACATCTGAATTGGACAATCTAGCTGCTGAAATAGCAGCGACAATGACCACTACCCACCCCGACTATGCAAAATTAGCGGCTCGTATTTCTGTTTCCAACTTACATAAAAATACTAAAAAATCCTTCTCCGAAACAATGAAGGATTTATATTTATACGTAAATCCAAGAACAGGTACGAAAGCCCCTTTATTGTCTGATGAGGTCTATAAGGTAATTTCTGAAAATGCCGAGATGTTGGATTCCACCATTATTTATAACCGAGATTTTGGCTATGATTACTTCGGATTTAAAACGCTGGAGCGTTCTTATCTTTTAAAATTGAACGGGAAGATTGCCGAACGTCCCCAACACATGTTGATGCGTGTTTCAATAGGTATTCATTTGGATGATTTGGATGCGGCAAAAGAAACCTACGAGTTGATGTCGAAAAAGTATTTTACACACGCTACACCAACTCTTTTTAATTCGGGCACGCCAAAACCTCAAATGTCTTCGTGTTTCTTATTGGCAATGAAAGATGATAGCATAGATGGGATTTATGATACCTTAAAACAAACTGCCAAAATATCACAATCGGCAGGTGGTATAGGATTGTCAATTCATAACGTTAGAGCCACAGGATCTTATATTGCAGGGACAAATGGCACTTCCAATGGAATAGTGCCTATGCTTCAGGTGTTCAATGATACCGCAAGATATGTAGACCAAGGTGGCGGTAAACGCAAGGGTAGTTTTGCCATTTATATGGAGCCTTGGCATGCCGATATCTATGAGTTTTTAGATCTTAAAAAGAACCATGGAAAGGAAGAAATGCGCGCGCGCGACCTATTCTATGCAATGTGGATTTCTGATTTGTTCATGAAAAGGGTAGAGGCCAATGAGGATTGGACATTGATGTGTCCCAATGAATGTCCTGGACTTTATAAGAACCATAGCGAGGAGTTTGAAAAACTATACCTAAAGTATGAAGCTGAAGGTAAAGGTCGTAAAACGGTACGTGCCCGTGAACTTTGGGAAAAAATATTGGAATCTCAAATTGAGACAGGCACCCCTTATATGCTCTACAAAGATGCCGCTAACCGTAAGAGTAATCAAAAGAATTTAGGGACAATTCGATCCTCAAATCTCTGTACAGAAATAATGGAATACACCTCTCCTGATGAGGTGGCGGTCTGTAATTTGGCCTCTATTGCCTTGCCTATGTTCGTCAAAGATGGTGAGTTTGACCATAAAGAACTCTTTGGGGTAACCAAAAGGGTGACTAAAAACTTGAACCGTGTTATAGATAGAAATTATTATCCGGTTAAAGAGGCGGAAAATTCCAATATGCGACATAGACCAATTGGACTTGGTGTTCAAGGTCTCGCAGATACCTTTATTATGCTACGCCTTCCCTTTACAAGCGACGAGGCCAAAAAGTTGAATCAAGAAATCTTTGAAACATTGTATTTTGCGGCGGTAACCGCATCAATGGAAGCGGCCAAAGAAGAAGGTACATATTCTTCGTATGAAGGTTCACCCATTTCAAAAGGAGAGTTTCAGTATAATCTTTGGGGCATAAAGGATGACGAGCTTTCAGGAAGATGGGACTGGGAAAAATTGCGTAATGCTATAAAGAAAAACGGAGTTCGAAATTCATTGCTGGTTGCTCCAATGCCAACCGCTTCTACTTCCCAGATTTTGGGGAACAATGAATGTTTTGAACCCTATACATCCAATATATATACGCGCAGGGTACTTTCAGGTGAGTTCATAGTTGTGAACAAGCATTTGTTGGAGGATTTGGTGAGCTTGGGTCTTTGGAATGAAAATTTGAAACAGGAATTAATGCGCGCCAATGGATCTGTGCAACATATAGATGTTATTCCCCAAAATATCAAGGAACTTTACAAAACCGTTTGGGAGCTTAGTATGAAAGATATCATTGATATGAGTCGTCATCGAGGATATTTCATAGATCAAAGCCAATCTTTGAACCTTTTTATGGAAAATGCCAATTATTCTAAATTGACATCTATGCATTTTTATGCATGGAAAAGTGGATTGAAGACAGGAATGTATTATTTAAGAACCAAGGCAGCAGTTGATGCCATTAAGTTTACATTGGATAATAGCAAGAAAAAGGAAATGCCTATCAGTATTGATGCTGAAATGGAGGTTGCAATGGCGACAGTACCTGTACACGAAGCAGCTAAGGCAATAGAGGTAGAGCCAACTCCTATTGCACCACAAAAAGAATTGGATATACAGCCTATGACCCCGGAAGAGATGAAAGAGATGATTGCACGTGCCAAAGAAGGTCAGGCAGACGATGATTGCTTAATGTGCGGTTCATAGTGTGATGGTGTTAATTGAAATGAAAAAACCCAACAATTTGTTGGGTTTTTTTATAGTATAAATATGTTGTGAACTACGCAATGAAAATCCTCGAATGATTTTGGACGAAAATTTCAAATACAAACTGCCTCAAACCAGTATGGAATGAGGTTTTTATTGTTTTTAACCATTTACTTTCTAAAATAATATGGCTTTATAGCGACAGATAACAGGTATGCCGCGATGTAAATAAACAGTAATATAATATAGTTGTCCATGCCCCAAATAAGAATCTATATTTAGATATACGCATTAAAAGTGCAAAAAGATGTCCAAAGGTTTACTAAAATTACAAAATACATGTTAAAAAACCACTTTTCCGATTTATTTGAAGTTTTAGGAACAATCAATATTTAATAGGTGTATGGTAAATGAACCTTGCGGAAATATAAACCAAGTATGTACAGAGATTTATCCATTTCGGTTATTTAGACGGCTTCCGGTACCTAAAGCTTTCTAAACGGAAAGTTAAATATTGCAATACTCACTTCAGCGTTTCAAAATATGTCTGTGATAGAAACGATAGGAAACTTTTGATAGCAAAAGTAATAATACATAAATGGTAAGAGTAATTAAATATGGGGTCATAGAGCACTTGAACGAAAAAGCAGGCAAAAGATTACATTTTTTCGATGAACTGTATAATAATTTACTTCTTGGCTAAAGACTAGTAAGAATGGCAAGTGATATTAACAAGGGTTTTCAATATAATTGCTGACATTTTTGATCTATACACTATAGACCGTGGTTTTGCGTCGGTTTTGATTCACATTGGTTGCATTACCATGGCCGAGGTGTGATTGTTGGTCAATAAATTAAGGATAACCTGGTTAGAGCTGTTTCCAATGATAATTTGGGAGTATTTGATGTCTGTCTGCGCTATTTCAACAAAAGTATTATATATGTGCCTGAAGTGACCCATGGAGATTGATAGGGCCAAAAGGTAAGAGATAAGGAATCTCTAAAAGAATATTATTTAAGTTTTTGGATTAATTTTATATTTATATGAGCACCGAAGAGGATTGTTTTGTCTGTAATATTGTGGAACCTAAGTTAAGCAAAGAAGAAATTAATATATCGATTGCTAGATGGGATACAAAATAGAAAGGCCCCAACATTGGGGCCTTTCTGTTTTGTAAAAGGTTAGTTCTTAAAGAAATTTATCAACCTCCTTATATGCATCAATTACGGCCAACTCACCTGCTTTATCCGGTTTTGAATTACCGTGCTCCATTCCAAGCACGCCATCAAAGCCTTTTTCGTGAATCCATTTAAATACATTCTTGTAATTAATCTCGCCAGTGGTCGGTTCTTTTCGCCCTGGGTTGTCACCAATTTGTATATAGGCGATTTCATCCCAAGTGAGATCCATATTGTGAATTATATGCCCTTCCGTTTTCTGTAGGTGATAGATGTCATACAATATTTTACACGAAGGACTATCTACCCCTTTACAAATCATATATGTTTGATCTGAATTTTGTAAATACAAGTCAGGTGAGTCAGAGAGCGGTTCAAGTACCATTACCAATCCATGGGGCTCAAATATCTCTGCCCCCCTACGTAAGGCTTCAATGACATTGGCATCTTGAATGCCGATAGGTAACTTTCTCTCAAATCCTCCAGGAACAACCGTCATCCATTTGGCATTGACCCGTTTGGCAACTTCAACTGCTCGTCTACAACCATCTAAAAATATATCCACATATTCAGACTTACCCGCCGCCAAGGTGTTCGCCATATTACCTCCTTTATCAACAACAAAGACTCCCATTGTCATATTGTGACGGGCGAGTGCCTCCCCCATTTTGGTTTGCATTGCAGGATCTCGTCTCATCATGCCATTGTCCTCAAAGGCGGTAAACCCTTGGTCGGCCATAAAATTAATCTGGTCAATTGGGTCCTCTCCAGCGTGATTTTTGAACATGCCCAAATGGGGGGCATACTTTAAGTTGAAGGAATGTTTCAAATGGGTTTTAGTTTGTTTTGCATGTGCAAAGGTGCTACCAAGTGATATTGCTCCACCGGTCAGAGCTGTTTTTTGAATAAAGTTTCTTCTTTTCATAATATAGTTTTATAGAGACCAAGCTTTGCCTCCAGTTAATTCTTCAGTATCTCCACAGGGAACATATTCACCTGGAACAGGCAAATAGGCCAATACCTTTTCACCCACATATTCCGAAGTCTTATATCCCCAAATAGTGAGTCCCCTTAAATTATTGGCAAAGGCAAATCTGGCTGCCACATCGTCAAGTTTAACATCCTTGCCTTCCGCAACTGCTGCCATGAATTCCTGAACTGCCTTTTCGTTGGTTTCCCGCGTTTCTTTCGATATTTTAAGGGTGCTTTCCAAAACAGCCTCCAAGTCATCAGGAGCCAAGTCGGCTACATTTTCCTTGTTGGAATCGGCCAATGCCTTATCTGTAAACTTACCCATTGCCATTTTAAGGAAATCTTGCTGTTCTTTTTGCATGACCTGATCGGCAAAACGATCGATGAACAGATTTACTTGAACTTCGGTTGCAGAAGGGGTGTCAGTTTTTGGAAGAATAATATCGACCAAATGGGTGATGACGGAACCTTCTCCCTCCGAAAAGAAATCGGGTGTCCATTCCAACACATTTTCTGTTTTACAACTTTGAACAATACTTATCAAGGTAGGAGTTGCCACTACATAACCCAGTGACATCCCCATATTTTTGAGTGCTTTTCTTCTGTCCATTATATATTTCCTTTTTTAAGTTCTTTTGCGGCATGATTGGCAGCTCTGGCAGTGAATGCCATATATGTTAATGAAGGGTTTACGCAACTGGCCGATGTCATAAAGGAACCATCAGTAACATAAACGTTGGGTACATCATGAACTTGATTGTTCCCATTAAGTACAGAGGTTTTGCGATTCCTTCCCATTCGCGCTGTTCCCATTTCATGTATTCCTAAGCCCAATGCCCCAGGTCTGTCGAAAGCTTGTACATCACGTAATCCAGCTTTTTCAAGCATTTCCACAGCTGAATTCTTCATGTCTTTCCGCATCTCCCATTCATTTTCCTTGAATTCAGCATCAAAAGTAATAGTTGGTAATCCCCAACCATCCAGTTTATCATAATCCAAGGTCATTCTATTGTCTTCGTAGGGCAATACTTCACCAAATCCACCCATTCCGAAGGTCCACCCTCCTGGCTTCAGAATGGCTTCTTTTAGATTTTTTCCAAAAGTCATTTCGGCAATGCTTTCATCCCAATTGCCTCTTCCTGCCCCACCTTGATAACCGAAACCGCGCTTGTATTCTTTTCGATTGGATGCTCCTCCCAAATTTCTAAAGCGTGGAAGATAAATACCACCTGGTCTTCGGCCTTTGTAATATTTGTCTTGAAAGCCATCGAACTTTCCTGATGCACCAACACCTAGGTGATGATCCATAATATTACGACCCAATTGATCAGAATCATTACCCAATCCATTAGGAAAACGGTCTGATTTGGATTGCATTAGAATCGAGGTCGATGCAATCGCAGAAGCACATAAGAAAATGACCTTTGCTTTAAACTCAAACGCTTCTTTTGTGACCCTATCAATTACTTTGACTCCGGTAGCTCTTTTGGTTACTGGGTCATATATTACCTCATGCACTATAGAATCTGGCCGCAAAGTCATATTACCCGTACGTTCCGCAGCAGGTAAAGTAGAAGAAAGGCTACTAAAATATGCGCCAAAAGGACAACCTCTTATGCAGCGGTTTCTAAATTGACATCTGGTCCTGCCTTCAAAATCCTTTTCACTATTGATATGGGCAATTCGACCTACAGTCACTACCCGATCATCAAAATTTTCGCCGACCTTTTCCCGTACATGTTGTTCAACACAGTTCAATTCCATCATTGGCTCAAACTGCCCATCGGGTAATTGGGCCAATCCCAATTTTTCACCCGTAACACCTATGTATGACTCAATCTTGTCGTACCAAGGTGCAATATCCTTATACCTTACCGGCCAATCTACCGCCATCCCATCGTTCAAATTCGCTTTGAAGTCAATATCGCTCCATCTATAACTGTGCCTCCCCCATTGCAAAGATCGGCCTCCAACATGGTACCCACGCATCCAATCAAAGCGCTTTGTTTCGTTATAAGGGTGTTCCAAATCGTTCACAAACCACTGGGAACTTGCGGCATTGGTTGTATACCCGGTTCTATTCTGCTTTTCTTGTTTGGCAATCATTTCCCTACTAGGCTTGCCACCATTGGGAAAGTCCCATGGATCTTTATTCGCTGTGGTATAATCCTTGACATGTTCCGTCATTTTTCCACGTTCAAGAACCAGGGTTTTTAACCCATTTTCACATAATTCCTTTGCAGCCCATCCACCACTAATACCTGTACCAACAACAATAGCATCGTACGAATCCTGTTCGTCGTTGTAATAAAACTTACCCATATATAAAATTGTTTACCGCCTAAATGTATTAAATATTAAATTAATTTTCTACATTTAAAAATCATAGTTTCTTGGAAAGACCAACGAAAACGTTATAGTAAAATCGTAAATTAAAAATTAACACAGATTCAAAAAATGAGAAGAAATAATGTATTCAGAACAGGATTTATATTCGCATTGACTTTAGCAATGACAATTCTATTTTCCTGTAAGGAAGCCAAAAAAGAAGATGCCGAAAAAATGGATGTTACAGAAGTAAAAGCCGAAGAGCCATTTTTTGAATTGTCGTTGGCGCAATGGTCTATACATAAAATGATTAGGGAAGATAATGTGGACCCCTACTCTTTTGCTGAAAAAGCCAAAAACTGGGGTTTTACAGGCTTGGAGTATGTAAGTCAACTTTATAATCCCGAGTTGTCCGACGCCAATTACTCGAAGGAGGCAATGGCGGCTTTTGTTGAAAAATCGAATGCCTTGGCTAAAAAACACGGCCTTAAAAATGTACTTATCATGATTGATGGTCAAGGTAATTTGGCTGTAAATGATGAAAATGAAAGAAATGCCACAGTTGAAAATCATAAGAAATGGGTTGATGCTGCTGCTGCAATGGGTTGCCATTCGATCCGAGTTAACCTTAATGGCAGTAGTGACCCTGAAGAATGGAAGGCCAACTCTATAGATGGGCTTACAAAATTAGCTACCTATGCTAAAGAGAAGAACATCAATATCCTTGTAGAAAACCACGGTGGACTTTCTTCAAACGGAGCACTACATGCAGAAGTTATGGCTAAAGTAAATATGGATAATTGTGGATCACTTCCTGATTTTGGTAATTTCTGTATCACGCGTTCTGAGACCGGTTGTGCAGAGGAATATGACAAATACAAGGGAGTGAGAGAACTAATGCCCCATGCCAAGGCGGTAAGTGCCAAATCAAATAATTTTGATGCAGAGGGTGATGAAACGGGTATTGATTATGTGAAGATGTTGCAAACTGTAAAGGATGCAGGCTATACCGGATTTATTGGAGTGGAGTATGAAGGTAATGTATTGAGTGAGGAAGATGGAATTATCGCTACACGCGATCTGTTGATCAAAGCTGCAAAATCGGTAAAATAATAAAGAAGAACGTATGAAGGTTTTTTTCAATCAATTGTTTGATTACAATTTTTTTTGCAATAAAAAGCTGATTGAAGAATGTAAGAGGTTGAATAATGTGCCTGAAAAGAGCATAAAGCTTTTTGGTCATATTCTCAATGCCCATCATATTTGGAATTCAAGAATTCTTGCCAAACCCATGATTTATGATGTTTGGCAAGTACATTCCGTTAAAGAGTGGGAAGATATACATTATGAAAACCAAAAAGGTTCTTTTGAGATTACACAGAATACAAGTGATTTTGAAAAACGAATAGATTACGAAAACTCCCAAGGGAGGGTATTTACAAATACCCTGCAGGACATATTATTCCATATAATAAATCATTCAACCCATCATAGGGCACAGATATCGGTTGATTTTAGAGATAACGGTTTGGAGCCTGTCAGTATGGATTATGCATTTTATAAAAGATAACGGATAAGCTTATGAAAGTGAAAATACAGGCACAGCTTTCTGTGATGATGTTCTTGGAATTCTTTATTTGGGGTAGTTGGTACGTTACCATGGGAATCTATTTGCCCAATACTTTAAAAAGTGGTGGTGCAGAGATTGCAATGGCATATTCCACGCAATCATGGGGGGCTATAGTAGCTCCTTTTGTGATAGGGTTAATTGCAGATCGTTACTTTAACGCAGAAAGAATTCTAGGGGTATTGCACCTTATAGGGGCTGTTTTAATGTATCAATTGTCGAATGCTTCGAACTTTGAGGTCTTTTATCCCTATCTGCTTGGGTATATGATACTGTATATGCCCACGTTGGCCTTGGTAAATTCAGTCTCTTTTAACCAAATGAATGATCCGGCAAAACAATTCGCTTTTGTACGTGTCTTTGGCACCTTAGGATGGATAATTGCTGGATTGGTAATTAGCTACATTTTTCATTGGGATTCCGAGGAAGGTGTGGCCAACGGGTTTTTAAAGCATACTTTTTTGATGTCGGCGGTGGTCTCGCTACTGCTTGGGGTCTTCAGTTTTACATTGCCCCGTACCCCACCAAGTGTAGATAGATCCAACAAGGCGTCCATTCGGGAAATATTGGGATTGGATGCCTTAAAACTTCTAAAGGATAGAAATTTTTTAATCTTTTTTGTTGCTTCTATCCTTATATGTATTCCTTTGGCCTTTTATTTTCAGCATGCGGGTCAGTTTTTGGGAGAAATAGGAATGTCAAACCCGGCAGGAAAGATGACCATAGGCCAGGTCTCAGAGATACTGTTTATGCTGCTATTACCCTATTTCTTTAAAAAATTTGGATTCAAAAAAACTATTTTGATTGCCATGTTGGCCTGGGCGGCACGTTATGTATTGTTTGCCTATGGGAATGTCGGGGAGCTTACTTTTATGTTGATTTTGGGAATCGCACTTCATGGGATTTGTTATGACTTTTTCTTTGTATCTGGCCAGATTTATACGGATAGCAAGGCTGGAGAAAAGTATAAAAGCGCAGCGCAGGGGCTCATTACTTTGGCAACCTATGGCATTGGAATGTTAATCGGCTTTTGGATAGCCGGGCAAATAACAGACATTTATCTTTTAGAAAATGGTTCGCATGTTTGGAAGGCTATCTGGGGATATCCTGCTGGCTTTGCAATCGTTGTTTTTATTTTCTTTGCACTTTTATTCAAAAACGAAAAAATCACCTATAAATCTTAGATATTTTATTTAAATTAAGCCTCTCTAAAACACTGGAGGCAGGAATGCCAATAACAAATAGTTTAAACGAATTAAATAGATTGAATTTATGCCAAAAAAGATTAGATTGGGAATCCTCGGAGGAGGAGGAGACTCGCTTATAGGAGTATTGCACAGAGTCGCATCTCACATTAACGATAATTATCAAATAGTAGGAGCGGTCTTTAATCCCGTAATGGAGGAAAATATTGGATTTGCCGAGGAGATTGATGTGTCCACAGATAGAATTTATGTTGATTTTGAGACTATGATTGTGGAAGAAATGAAACTTCCTGAAGATGAGCGGATACAGGTATGTTCAGTGTTGACACCTAATTTCCTTCATTTTCCCATGGCAAAAAAATTGTTGGAAAATGGGTTTAACGTCATTTGCGAAAAACCGATGACCACAACGTACGAGGAAGCCAAAATTTTACAGGAAACTTTGGAAAAAGCGGGGACAGTTTTTGCCGTGACCCATACGTATACGGGATACCCAATGGTGCGTCAAATGCGTGAGATGATCAAAGAAGGTGCCTTGGGCAATATCCATAAAGTTGATGCGAGATATTACCAGGGATGGTTGAATCCGGTAATCCATGAAAAGGAAAAACGTTCCTCTACTTGGCGTTTGGATCCTGAGAAATCAGGTATCAGTTGTTGTATGGGTGATATTGGGGTACATGCTTTTAATATGGTCGAATTTACTACAGGGATGCCGGTAAAATCTATTTTAGCCGATTTGAATTACTTGTATGAAGACAATCAAATGGATATAGATGGAACCGCACTTTTACGATTTGGCAATAATGCCAAAGGAATTGTTCGCAGTAGTCAAGTAGCTACCGGCGAGGAGAATGGATTGGCAATTACCATTTATGGCGATAAAGGTGGATTTAGATGGGAGCAGGAAAACCCAAATCACCTATATGTAATGAGCGACGATAACCCCATGCAGGTGTATAAACCTGGGCACGCGTATAATTCTGATTTGTCGCTCGATGGCACAAAACTACCTCCTGGACATCCAGAAGGAATTTTCGATTCCATGGCCAATATATACCTTGGTGTGGCAAGGGCCATTCGCGGTGAAGAATATAACGACGGTGAATTCCCAACCATGATGGATGGGGTTCGAGGACTTAATTTTATCGAAGCTTCTGTGCAATCCCACAAAGAAGGTAATGTATGGATAGCACTGGATTCATGATATTCATTCATTAGAAAATAAAAAACGGCCCC
>JAGLKG010000013.1 GCA_023141835.1 Maribacter sp.
TTTGCTGACAAATGTAAATGTTTAGTTTTTGCTAACTTGGATGCGACAGAACCAGGCAGACCCTTGTTAAACAAAAAAACCCGGCTATTCTGCCAGGCATTATTAGTTTACAAGCTTTATGGGAATTATTGAAAAATATTCTTTAAGCGAAGCCTTAATAGATCTCTTTGTACTGGCTTGCGTATATATTCGGCGGCCCCTAATTGCAGTCCTTTTATTTCATCGGTCTCACTGATATAGGCACTAATGAAGACGACAGGGATTTCTATGTCTTTTTCTTTTATGAATTCCAGTAATTGATAGCCGTTAAAGTTGGGCATTTTTATATCCGATAGTATCAGGTCATAGTCGTTTTTACCGATGGCCACCAAGGCCTGAAGGCCATTGGAGGCCTTTTCCACCTCATAACCATCATCTGTGAGTATTTGGTTTAAATAAGCCATATTCATAGGATCGTCTTCGACCAATAGTATTTTTTTGACCAAGCCCAAAGGTTTAACGCTTTCCCGTCCATCGTTGTAGACCAAATTATCGAATATTTCCTTTAAGGAAACAGAAGCAAACCCACTGCTCGTGTCGCTCATGGCATAGGGAATGATCACATCATTGTTGTGTAGAATTGAACCGCAGGAATATACCACGTTTGGCACATATCCTTCCCTTTCTTTTTCATTGGCAACTAGTAACGGATTCACCAACTGTGCCAAAACCTTGCTTGGGTCCTTTAAATCCAATAAGATAACGCCCAATACATACCTGCGCATGGCACCAACCCCATGGGTGATCACGAGCCAGCCCTTATTGGTTTCGATAGGCGAACCCGAGTTGCCCAATTGTACGAACTCCCAAGGGAATTCAGGCTCTTGGATTATGGTTGCCTCACCGTCCCAATTGTTTATTTGATTGCTGTACATGATATAATTATTCTCACCATCATGTCTGGATAACATGGCATACTGTCCGTTCACCTTTTTGGGAAACAGGGCCATCCCTTTATTTTGTGCATTCTTCCCATAAATGGGCATTACTTTAAAGGTGTAAAAATCGCTGGTCTCAATCAACTGCGGCATGATTACGAAGCCATTGTAAGCCGTAGAGGTGGCATAGTATTTCACCTCCCCATTGTCTTTGGCGAATTTTACAAACCGGGCGTCCTCTATGCCGTTACTTTCAGCATCGGTTACTGGGAAGATTACCCTTTCGCTAATTGCGGTATCCAAGGAAAAACTGATTTGATACTGCGCATTGGCAATTAATTTGATGGCATACAGAACTTTATTGTTTTCAACGGTTATTTCATGTTGGTCCTCAAATTGGTTGACACTATGAAGCAATTCCCTGAAAATGAAAGTCTCGTTCAAAGTGCCCATGATTTTGTCTACCACTTCGTTACTGTCGAACTTCATGTCACTTAATTTTTGTATGAAATCGGCCTTTTTGTACTCATGCAATTGTATGGTTTCGGCACCATCAACCAATTTGCTCACAGGTCTAAATTCTAGGTTGTTGTCCTTATCCAATACCGCCCCTCTAAAACCAATGGATGACACATGCCCTTCCCCTGTAGCCCTAAAGCTTACGATAATCCGCTTTTGCCCCTCTTTCAAATGCGATTGGTCTGGATCTTCGACCATCGAGGGATTAAAAAAGGCGGCAGATTCTATCGAATACTCATGGGTAAAATAGGCTCCTATCAACAATTTCCTTTCAGTGGAAAATTGATCTAATTCGAGTCCTAATTCATCGAATAAAAACGAGACCTTTTCAAAGTGCTTTAAAAATATACGAGTAATATTTCGATGCCGACTGCTAAAATCCCTGAGCGTTTGATTTAATACTTGCAAAGTATCATCTTCGGACATGGCATTAATTCTATTGACGATTTTTTTTGCCCTTGATTCGCCCCCAGGCATAAAAAAGCGTACAATGACCCTTTTTGGATCTGGCTTAAAATAATTTTCGAACCTATTAACGTTGATTGGCATTATTTATAAGTTGTTTACTGAATTATTTATAAGAATATATAACGAATAAAATATAGTTATTCGTATAAATCGATATTTTAAGCTTTTATACGCTGTGGATGCCCAGTTGCAATTTTTTTCCTCGATTAGAGTGTTTTACTCCAGACAGCTTTATGGAAATCCGATGAGAACAACAGAAAAACCGATTGACTTTAAGTAAATAGGCAATATCGGATACAACATTTCACTCGCTGTATCTGTCAGCAAGCTAACTACTGATAAAATCCAAACTGTCCGTGTAATTTGTTTCAAAATTTATCCGTATAATTTTTTTGCAGGATCGCTCTTTCAGGCTTATACAAAACAATAATACAAAGGAAATATTACCTTTATTCCCGTTATATGACCAATCGTTTATTTAGACTTTAATATCATATCAATATTGCTGTAATTGAATAATCGTTTAATTGAACTTTTGTTTTATATCGGCTCTTTGTTATCCTATTTACTCGGTAAATTGCAAGGATTACTAAACTTCATGATATGAAAGCAATGATTCTTAATAAAGTATCTTCTTTAAAGGAAAATAATTCACCTCTCGAGTTGGTTAATATTCCTATTCCCCAACCTAAAAATAATGAAGTTTTGATTAAGATTTCGGTTTGTGGTGTTTGCCATACAGAACTGGATGAAATTGAAGGAAGAACATCCCCTATGAAATTTCCTGTAGTTCCCGGACATCAGGTAGTAGGAACCATAATAAAAGTAGGTTTGAGATCATCAAAATTCGATGTAGGTGACCGAGTGGGAGTGGCTTGGATATTCTCTGCCTGCGGACAATGTAAGTTTTGCATGGCAGGCAATGAGAACCTATGTGATCATTTTCTGGCAACAGGGAGGGATGTCAACGGGGGATATGCTGAATATATGACCGTACCTGAAAAATATGCCTATTCCATTCCCGAGTTTTTTACCGATTCCGAAGCAGCCCCACTTTTATGTGCCGGAGCTATCGGTTACCGATCCATACAACTCGCCCAGTTAAAGGATGGAGATAGGCTAGGTCTTACAGGGTTTGGCGCTTCTGCACACCTTGTGCTCAAAATGGTCAGACATCGCTATCGCAATACGAAGGTTTTTGTATTTGCCCGAAAAGAGCAAGAAAGAATATTTGCTATAGAGCTGGGAGCCGTATGGTCTGGTGATATTACTGATAAATCTCCAGAAAAATTAGACTGTATTATTGATACCACCCCTGTATGGAAACCTGTGGTTGAAGCACTTGGCAACCTCGAAAAGGGAGGTAGATTAATCATTAATGCTATTCGAAAAGAGGTCACCGATAAAGAATATCTTCAGCACCTTTCCTACAAGGACCATCTATGGTTGGAGAAAGAAATTAAAAGTGTGGCAAATGTAACTGGCAAAGATGTAGTTGATTTTTTGGAACTGGCGGCAAAAGCTTCAATAAAACCCAATATTCAAGAGTACCCCCTGGAAGAAGCAAATAAAGCGTTGCTTGAACTGAAAGAACAAAAAATAAGGGGAGCGAAAGTGTTAAAAATAATATGACAAATTGCTGGGTTCGTACGTGCATCTGTTTTGAAGTAAGCTAATGTGTTGCTATTTCTTGTTTATTTTCTGTTAAGAAATTAGACGTTCCATCAACTTGAAAGACCTTACCCAACATCCAAAACCTTTAGTTATAAATATTATTGGATCCTTTTATTAAACTTTATCATTTAGCGGTTTGGCTCGACCAGTAGCATCCCGCAGGGTTATATCACTTATAGCAATTGTTATGGTTTTTTGGTTTTAATCACTTCTGAAACATGGGCAATCAATTCTACACAGCTTAAAACAAATTCATCATAGACAACCTTAACCCAAAACATACCAAGTGCATAAAGGACATACTTTGTACTTAACGTTTACACTTAATAATATGTTAGGCGGTTAAACAAAAGATGGAGATGTTCTGTGAGATTTCAGGATTGGGACTTCCTGGGAATGATTGTCATGGAACGTACTGACGAATGTCATTGTTTATTGAATGAATAGTTCTTATCCTGTCGTTTCTCTTTGAATAGATGAACGATAAATAAAACTGAACATATCCATGATTACCGGCATTGACAACAAGATTTTAGAGCGCA
>JAGLKG010000130.1 GCA_023141835.1 Maribacter sp.
AAAACGGATTGGGCAAGTATTTTGCGTCTCTATGACCTTCAACTTCAAAGACAATATTCTCCTATAGTCCAATTGAATAGGATTGTACCCTATTACAAGGTTCACGGTGCCAAAGCTGCTCTACAGGAACTCCTTGAATTTGAAAAAAGCCCTTATTGTGTTCAAAACGCTCTTTTCCACGCCATAAGAGCAGAACTTCTGATTGATTTAAAGGTGCCCAAGGAAGCAGAAGAAGCCCTAAAAAATGCTATCGTACAGACCAAAAATGAATTGGAGCAAAAGCATTTGGAAAAAAAATTAAAACAGTTGAACGGTGAAGTCGGGTAGGCTGCTTATTTAATCTAGAAGTATGGCTTTAAAAAAACGAAATGCCCAATACAAAAATAGCATCGGGCATTTGATTCCGTGTTATGGGGCATTAAGAAAGATCCCAACCTTTACGATAAGTACCTCGTACCCATTCGTTGGCCTTCTCATAATTGGTTACATTCATATTCTCGCCATCCCATAATATCTTTCTTCTTCCGGGATAATTGAACCCTCTTCCGTTTTCTCTCTTCTCCTTATACTGGAAAGCCTTTATGGCCAAATTACCCATAAGAACAGCTTCGGTCAAAGGCCCTGAGCGTTTAAAATCGGATGATGTTTCAGTACCATTCAAGCAGCCCTCAACAAAATTCCTTTGATGACCACCTGTATCTCCTTCAATTCGTTTCAAATATGGTTCAGGTGGATTTAAGAGTTTCATAGTATCGGAAGGCAAAAGTCTTGCATTTCTCGAATACGTGTCGCAGACCAAGATTCCACGGGTTCCGTACAACACACTTCCGCCGCCGCCATCGCCAATGGTTTCACCATCTTTAAGTTCATCTGGCAGGTCTGGCATAATGCCACCATCATACCAGTTCAAGGCAATATCACCGTGTTCAGCAGTATTGAACTTTAAACGGACAATAGAGGAAGAAGGGCATGAGTGGCTGTAATCTGCCTCCGCGAAATCCCCAACCCAATTGGTGGTACAGCTCGCTTCGGCCTCAGTAGGATATCCCAAATCCAAAACACCGAAAGGAGTTTCCATGATGTGGCAGCCCATATCTCCTAGGGCACCAGTGCCAAAATCCCAAAACCCACGCCACTTAAAAGGAAGGTAAGCGTCGTTATAATCGCGCATTGCAGCAGCCCCTAGCCACAAATCCCAATCCAGCCCTTTGGGGATGGGATCCTTGCCTTTAGGTAGGGGAACTCCTTGCGGCCAAACGGGGCGGTTGGTCCAACAATCCACTTTATATACTTTTCCAATTACCCCAGATTGTATCCATTCCTTTGCTTCTCGACTGCCATCACTGGAGGCACCTTGGTTACCCATTTGGGTGACTATGCCATTCTCCTTAGCAACAGTTGTCATTAATCGCGCCTCATTAATATTATGAGTCAATGGTTTTTCGACATAAGCATGTTTCTTCTCCCGCATAAAAGGCAAGGCAATGGATGCATGCATATGATCAGGAGTTGCTACCATAATGGCATCAATATCTTTCAGGTGCTTATCAAATACCTTTCGAAAATCTTTATAGCGTTTTGCTTTCGGGTATTTTTTGTACGTTTCCGCAGCCCTTCTATCGTCAACATCACACAACGTAACGAATTTTACTTTTTGGGTTTCATCAAGGCCTCGAATTACTCCGCGACCCCGGCCACCAACTCCGAAGGCACCTATATAGAGGGTGTCGCTAGGTGGAATATGTGTTTTTCCAAGGACATGGCTGGGTACAATTGAAAAGGCCGCTGAGGTAGCCGCTACGTTTTTGATAAATTTTCTTCTTTGCATCTTATAAATGGTTGGAGATTAATGTTTGAAGATACGAAAAAAGGCAAGAACAAAATCTATCCCAAACTAGGAATCCCCATTCCATTCACTATAAAATTGATCAAGGTAATTGCGCATATAATTGTGTCTTTCCTCGGCTAGTTTTTTACCTGTTGGGGTATTCATTTTATCCTTTAATAAAAGTAGTTTTTCATAAAAGTGGTTGATGGTGGGGGCGGTTGATTTTTTATACGCTTCCTTGGTCAAGTTTGGATTGGGAGAAATGTCGGGGTTGTAAAGCTCTCTATTTTTAAATCCACCATAATTAAAGGCACGGGCAATCCCAATGGCCCCCATGGCATCTAACCGATCCGCATCCTGTACAATCTGTAATTCCTTCGAATTGAACTTTGGTCGATTATCGGTGGGGAAGCTATTTTTAAATGAAATATGGGCAATGATGTTAACTACTTGATCAATTACTTTTTGATTGAGTTTTAAGGAGGAAAGGAATTTTTTTGCAATTTTTGGTCCGAGACTTTCGTTCCCGTCGTGGAACTTGGCATCGGCAATATCGTGTAATAAGGCGCCTAGGGAAATAATTAATTCATCAATATTTTCTCCCTTTGCAATACGTCTTGCATTCTTGAGCACGCGTTCGGTATGAAACCAATCATGACCTCCTTCAGCGTCTTTTAAGGTCTCTTGGACAAAAGTAATTGTCTTTTTTACAGTTTCAGAATCCGTCATTTTAGGGTATGATTATTCCTGAGGTTATACGTTCTTCGGTTATTGAGATCAATTCATCCAGATTCTTGCCGTTTTCAATGGGCTTGTGCACATCAAAAGTGAGGTGGTTTCCAATTCCATAGGGAAATTTGCCATAGGGTAACATTTTCCATGAATTGTTAATACTAATGGGCACGATTAAGGCAGAAGGAGCATTTTTCAACAGTAACTTAAGTCCTGTGGGTTGAAATTTTTTGGGATGCCCTGTTTGACTTCGTGTTCCCTCGGGAAAAATAACCGCACTTCGATTGTGCTTTTCAATGTATTTTCCCAGTTTGGCTATTTGTACCAATGCTTGTTTACTATCCTTTCTGTCTATTAAAACGGAGCCCCCATGTCTCAGATTATAGGAAACACTGGGGATACCCTTACCCAATTCGATCTTACTTACAAATTTGGGGTGATGTGCGCGCATAAACCAGATGATAGGAGGAATGTCGTTCATGCTTTGATGGTTCAAAACTATAATCAAAGGACGGTCTGTTGGTAATTCATGCGGATTGTTGAATGCATAAGTGGTTCCTAGAAGATGTGAGCAACGAACCAAACAAAGGTTAAGAAGGGCAACACTCTTTTTATGGGCATTATAACCAAAAAGATTGTAGCAGATCCACTGTATAGGATGGAACACCAAAAGAACCAGTCCAAAAAATAGAAAATAAATTGAGGTAAGCGGATAGGCCAATATCTTTTGCATGGCACTAAAATAACAAGACCTGCCACGTTTTCAAAACCTGACAGGTCTTTCTATAAAATTCTAGGATTTTTGCTTTTTATATGCAATAATATAAGTTTCCTTGAGAAAGAAACCTTAACAGAACTCGTTATAGGCCTCCGTTAGGTTTTCCGCAATAATTTCTGCAGGTCTTCCTTCAATATGGTGACGCTCGATCATATGCACCAATTCCCCATCCTTAAATAAGGCCATACTTGGCGAAGAAGGAGGAAACGGAATCATCAGATTACGCGCAGCATTTACGGCCTCTGTATCGACTCCCGCAAAAACCGTAACGGTATGGTCCGGTTTATTGTCGTTCATTAGGCTCATTTTTGCAGCAGGGCGGGCATTAGCCGCAGCGCATCCACAAACAGAGTTTACAACAACCAGTGTTGTGCCTTTTTTGCCAATAGCACTTTCAACCGCTTCGGCCGTATATAATTCTTCAAACCCAGCAGAAGCTAAGTCATCTCTCATAGGTTTTACCAATTCAGCAGGATACATAATTTTATTTTTATCAATTCATAATAAGTTTTCAAAGATAACCATTTTGTCGCAGTTCTATGGTTTACTTAACTTTTCATTATTACTTGTAATGCAAGCTAATATCATATCTTTGGCGAAAATTTGATAATAGTATGTTTAAATGGTTAGCGGCTATCGTGGGTTTTGCGATACGAGGATTTTCCGGGGCAATTTTGGGTTTCTTTCTTGGAAGCTTTATTGATAATTTCGGTAGTGGAGGCTCAAAAACAGTCTTCAGTGATTTTACACGTCAACAAGTTTCCCCAGCGGATTTTGAACTGCATCTTCTTTCCTTATGTTCACTTGTTATTAGGGCCGATGGAACCATAAGTCAGCGCGAACTGGATTATGTGCGACAATATTTCGTTGGGGCATACGGAAAGGAAAAGGCAAACGCTATTTTTAGAAAGTTTAATGAAATCAATAAAAAACACGAGATTTCCGCTCAACGAATATGTGCTATTTTAAACCAAAGAACCCGATATGAGGTGCGATTGCAATTGCTTCACTTTTTGTTTGGAATTGCCCAGGCAGATGGTTCGGTAAGTAAGCCGGAAATAAATAAAATAAGGGAGATAGCCGGATATTTAAAAGTGGCCATTCGGGATTTTGAGAGCATTATGGCGATGTTCATTAAATCTGCTGATAATGCATATAAGATTTTGGAAATTGATAAATCTGCCACAAACGATGAGCTAAAAAAAGCCTATCGTACGATGGCTAAAAAATACCACCCGGATCGAGTGAATACCCAAAACGAAGCAATCAAAAAAGGAGCTGAAGAAAAATTCAAGGAAGTGCAAAGGGCCTATGAGGATATTCAAAAAGAACGAGGTCTTTCCTAAAAAATTTCACGCGTGATATGGAGAACTTAATATTTTACGTTGAACTTGGCCTTAATCATGTTTTGGACTTTGCGGCCTATGATCATATTTTGTTCTTAGCGGCAATGAGCCTTCCGTTCACCTTTAGTAGTTGGAAGAAAGTATTGCTTTTGGCAACGGTATTCACAATAACCCATTGTCTTTCGCTGGCACTTTCCGCCTTTGATATCGTTGTGATGGATGTTGGGTTAATTGAGTTTTTAATTCCAGCAACCATTTTGTTGACAGCAGTTTTTAACCTGTTGTATGTAAAAACCTTATCCAAAGAAAGGAGTATGGTGCTACATACACTCGCAACTGCTTTTTTTGGGCTTATCCATGGTTTTGGATTCAGCAATTACTTTAAAATGCTTATGTTGGGAGAAGATGAGCAATTTTCTCCACTATTGGGTTTTGCTACGGGGATTGAACTGTCTCAAGTATTGATTGTCCTTATGGTACTTGCATTGACTTATATTGTTCAATCTTTATTTAAGATAAAGCATCTGCATTTTATCGCCATTGCGTCCATTTTAATTGTAATCATTACAATACCAATGTTAATTGATACGTTTCCTTGGTATACTAATGTTAAAATTAACCTTTTAGGGTTGTAGGGGTTTTTTAAAGCAGGTACCTTAGTCTTCTGGCAAAAAAAAATTGTTTTTGGTCTAATGAAGAAAACCAAACAAGAGAAATACGATAAGGCATATTTGAGAATGGCCCAGGAATGGGGCAAATTATCCTTTTGCGAACGTAAACAGGTTGGGGCAATTATCGTTAAGGATAGGATGATTATTTCGGATGGTTATAATGGCACACCGACCGGTTTTGAGAACATTTGTGAAGATGAAGATGGGTATACAAAATGGTACGTATTGCATGCTGAGGCCAATGCCATATCCAAAGTAGCCGCATCAACACAATCTTGTGAAGGAGCCACATTGTACATAACGCTTTCGCCCTGTAGAGAATGCAGCAAATTGATTCACCAGTCTGGCATAAAACGTGTTGTATATCAAATTGCTTATAAAGATGATTCAGGATTAAAATTTCTGAACAAGGCTGGTGTAGAGCTGGTGCATATATCCAAAATAAAAGAAAAGGTTGCTTAATCTGACAAGAATGAAAGGAAAGTACAATTACATATGGCCAACAATCATTGCTGCTGCTCTTGGAGTCGGAGTCTTTATTGGGGGGAAACTTCATTTTAACGATTCGCCAGAAAAGCTTTTCACCACCAATTCCAAAAAAGATAAGTTGAATAAGTTAATAGACTACATTGACTATGAATATGTTGATGATATTGATACCGATAGTATAATTGATGTCACAGTAAATAATATCTTGGAGAAGTTGGACCCCCATTCGGTCTATATCCCCAAACGGGAGATGGATGATGTCGCAGAAAACATGAAAGGGGATTTTGTAGGCGTTGGCATTAATTTTTATTCTTATAAAGACACCATTTCTGTGATACGAACCGTAGATGAAGGGCCGAGTTTTTTAAAAGGAATCTTGCCAGGAGATCGTATCCTCATGGCAGACAATGACACCCTATTTGGTAAAGAGCTACCAAGCGCTGTTATTGTAGATAAACTAAAAGGGCAAAAAGGGTCTTCTGTAGAATTAACAGTATATAGACGAAGTGGGGATAGGACCTTTAAAGTTAATATAAAACGCGATGTAGTTCCCATAAAAAGTGTTGAGGCTTTTTTTATGATGACGCCAAGTATGGGCTATATTAAGGTGAATCGTTTTGCCGAATCCACGTTTAGAGAGTTCAAAGCTGCACTTAAGGCCTTGAGAAAACAAGGAGCGGAAAAACTTACACTTGATCTAAGGGATAACCCTGGGGGCTATTTGGGTATTGCAGAGCAGATGGCCGATGAATTTTTGGAAGATGGCAAGCTCATTCTTTTTACAAAGAACAAAAAAGGAAAAATAGACAATATTTATGCCACTGAAAAAGGGAGTTTTGAAGATAAACCCATTTATGTTTTGATCAATGAACGCTCAGCGTCAGCCAGTGAAATAATTGCAGGGGCTCTTCAGGATAATGACATAGGTACTATAGTTGGCCGTCGTTCCTTTGGTAAAGGGCTTGTGCAGCGAGAAATGGAACTTGGGGATGGCTCCGCTGTTCGACTAACTGTCTCAAGGTATTATACCCCTACAGGACGCAGTATACAAAGAACCTATAAAAATGGCAGCAAGGATTATTATAAAGAGTTTACGAACAGATACCATAGTGGTGAATTGGTCTCGGTCGATAGCATTAAAGTGGCGGATTCATTAAAATTCACAACCCCTAAAGGCAGAGTTGTATATGGCG
>JAGLKG010000131.1 GCA_023141835.1 Maribacter sp.
CAGAGAAAAAGGCTCCTTTGAAAACAGTGTATCGTAAAAAGAAAAGGACGACAAATTCGAAGGTCGATTATAAAAAAGAAAGCCATCAGCGCAAAATTGATACGATTCTTGATAAGATAAGCAAGTCTGGCTATGAAAGCCTTTCAAAAGAAGAAAAGGATTTTTTATTCAAAGCAGGTAAAGACTAATTGATCGAGTGGGGAAACTAAAACTTGGTTTATTCGGTAGGCTCTATTATATTTTGAATATAATCGTTGCCTTTGTATTATTACTTGCCTGTTTGGCCCCTTTTATTACCTGGAAGCTGTTTTCATTTTTATCATTCTTGAGTTTGATAGTTCCCTATTTAGTGATTATAAATATTCTGTTTTTTGGATATTGGTCATTTCGAAGAAAAAAACACTTCATAATCTCTCTATTTGTCCTACTTCTAGGGTATTTGACCCAAGGTACATTTGCGAAGGTCTTTGGCTCTAATGATGAGATAAAAGATGGTGATATTAGTTTATTAACATTTAACTCGCATAGCTCGCAGGGTGTTAGATGGTCTAGAATCCCCAGTTTCGGAGATGAAATTGTCGATTTTATTACAGAGGAAAATAGTGATATTGTATGTATTCAGGAGTTTAAACATCGAAATGCCGAGGATTTTGCGCGATATCCCTACAAATATGTAAATAATATTTTCCGTAAAGAACAACGTGTAGTTCAAGCCATATTCTCAAAATACCCTATAATTGCCAAAGGGGCTTTGGACTTCCCAGGAAGCCCCAACAATGCTATTTATGCAGATGTTTTAATCAAGGAGGATACGCTTAGGGTATACAATCTTCACTTGCAATCATTAAAGATAAGACCGGGTTCAATTAAAAGGGAGGACCCACAGCGATTGTTTGGCCGATTGGACAGGTCTTTTCAAAAGCAGTTGGAGCAAGCTCTTATGATTAGAAAACACAAAGATGCGGTTCCGTATAGATCTATCATTTGTGGAGATTTTAATAACACACAATTTTCCAGTGTTTATAATACTATAAAGGGCGATATGAAAGATTCCTTTCAAGAAACGGGATTCGGATTTGGTAGTACTTATGACTTTAAGTTCTTGCCATTTCGCATTGATTTTATTCTGGCGGATCCAGGAATCGAAATTAAATCCCATAAAAATTTTAACATTAAATTATCCGACCATACCCCGGTAATGGCTTCATTTAGATTGAAGGATTAGCATACCGCAATCTACCGTATCTGCCAAAATGTGGATCAGAAGAGCAATCCCTACAATTCGCATTTTCCTGAAAGACAGTAACGACACATAAACGGCAATGGCCCAATAGCTATGCAATGGGTGGAAATCAATGCTACAACGATTTGTGTCAAAGGTAGGGGTCGCTAAAAAATGGTCTACATCAATTAAAATTCCAGAAAGTAGAATTAGGGATATTCTAAGTCTATGCTCCTTGAAAAAATAAAAGCCTATTAGAACAGGTACGATAAAATGAATTCCATAATGAACAAAAAACCTAAGCATTTAGGAAGTTTGATTTTTGGTTTTCTAAATAGGATAACGCATTGGTACCTTCATTGAATAATAAATCCAAAACACTGGTATTCTTAATAAAACCATTCCGTTCTACAAATACCTGTGCATATTCTTCGAGACAGAAATCAAGTTCGTTCTTACACTGCACCAGTATTCTGGCATCCTTTAAATCCAATATGTGTGGCTCATAGGATATGGTACGTTCTTTGGGCATTTCAATTTGAAGACAGTCACAAATGATTTCAATGGTTTTCAGATTGAAATCCATAAGAAAATGATATTCTTTTTCAAATAGCGGTGCTATTTCATCCTCGTAATATTCAAAAAAAGGAGATGCCCTATAAGCCGTTTGGAGCGTGCGCCAGTGCTGTCTTTGCCAATGGTACTCATTTTCGAGCCGTAGATCCTTGTATTTTTGTCTGCCCTGATGTCCGCTTACATGTTTTATGGGGATATTGAGCATCTGTTTGCCTTGGTCGGTACTAATATAACAACGATTTCTATACGTCTGTTTTTGGTAATTATCCTCAACTTCCCAACGGATATCGTTGTTTACCAAGACTGCAAAAGTTGCAATATTGGGAAAGTAAGTAGGGTGAAGGAGATGTTTCACTTTGTAGGATTAACTTTTATTCTGTTTCCTTCTTTTTCTGAAGAAATCGAAAACAAACCAACCCGCCAAGACGATTAAAAAGTATTTAAAATACGAAACGGGTTCTCCATTTCCATGAACAGTTGTGAAAACCCGATCCCAACGAATCTTCCAATTCCGCCAACCATCTCTAAAGTTATCAATGCTCATCCAAATGAAAATCGGAGTACCTACAATGTGATTTTCAGGAACAAAACCCCATGTTCTACTGTCTTCGGAATGATCTCTATTGTCACCCATCATCCAATAATAGTCCTGCTTAAAAGTATAGGAATCTGTGACTTCACCATTGATACTAATCTGATTACCGGAAACCGAGATTGAATTACTCTCGTAGTCCTTGATTATTTTTTTATAAATGGGTAATACTTTTAGATTCAAAGACACCGTCTTTCCTTTTTCAGGTAGGTAGATTGGCCCAAAGTTATCATTGTTCCAGCGATATGTATTGTGCTGTGGAAAAATATTATAACCGGCTTGGTCTTGAGGTTCAATTATCTTTACCACAGAATCAATGGCAGCATTGTTCTGTAGCTTTTGGGCCAAACCTTCGGTTACGGTAAGCAATCGTTGTCTATCTGTCTGCTCTTTCAATGATAAACCAGCACTTCGGATTACTTTGGCAGGTATGCCTAAGTGATTGGTATAAAGTTCAATATTACCCGAGTTGCCTCTTCGACTGCCCTCAAGGTACGTACTTATTTGATCAAACTGACCTTGGGTCACCTGTGGCGTGACATAGATTCTATTAAAATCCGTTACTCCCAATTCTTTAAGTAATCTAGAGGAAACCCCTTTCTGGGCATAAGCCATATAATCATATTGTGGCAAGGCACGGTCTGGCAGAATGGTTTGTTTGCCATTAATATGTACATAACCATCAATTACGGCCAATGAATCGCCAGGTATCCCAACACAACGTTTGACGTAATTCGATTTTTTATCTATGGGTTTTTTAACACCTTTCTCTTTTTTGAAAAATACTCGAACGGTGTCTGCTGGCCAACTGAACACCACTATTTCATTTCTTTTTACTTTTTTGAAACCCGGTAATCTAAAATAAGGCAATTGTGGTTTGTTCAGATAGGAGCGTATGCCCAAAACAGGTAAAGTATCATGAACCATAGGTGCTGCAACAGTGGTCATAGGGGTTCTCGCCCCATAATGGAATTTACTGACGAATAAAAAATCACCTACTCTAAGGGTTTTTTCCAATGAGCCTGTTGGTATAACATACGGTTGTATGAAATACGTATGGACCAATGTTGCCGCCACAATGGCAAATACTATGGAGCTTACCCATTCGCCCAATGCAGTTCTAGGGTGCAAACTTCGATCTTTAACATAGGAAACGTCTAAGGCATAATTCACATAATAGATGTAAAACCCAAGTGTGAGTACCGCCAGCCAAGATTCTGATTGGCCGTTCCTACCGAAGCTACGGATGGTTTCTACCCAAATCACCGGGAACATCAATAGGTTAATGATCGGAATAAAAAGCAATATCACCCACCATTTTGGGCGATTTATTATTTGCATTAAAATAATGGCATTATATATGGGTACTGCTGCCTCCCATGCTTTTCTACCTGCCCTTACATACAATTTCCAAGTTCCTAAAAAATGGATGGCTTGAACAATCAAAATAAAAATAATCCACTGGGTACCGCTCATGAAATTTTATTAATTATGGTTATTTGAACCACTTGTTTTGAAACTTACACTCATATGCCTTGCAAATAAGTACTTTTATTGGTGTTTTAGGGTATTTGTTAACCAAGGTTTAACACATCCTTCATTGAAAAGACCCCAGTTTTACCAATTATCCACTCTGATGCTATGACTGCTCCGAGGGCGAAACCTTTACGATTATGAGCCGTATGCTTGATTTCGATACTATCAACGATACTCTCATAGTCAATCGTATGGGTTCCAGGAACATCACCTACCCGCTTGGAGGTAATAGGTATATCATTTTCATCGGCCTTATCCAATTTCCAACTTTTATATCTAGAGTTTTCAATGATGCCATCAGCTAAGGTAATAGCCGTTCCACTAGGGGCATCCAGTTTTTGGGTATGATGGATTTCCTCCATACTAACGTTATATTGCTCCAAGTTTTTCATCATTTTAGCCAAATATGCGTTCAATTCAAAAAACACATTCACACCTAAACTGTAGTTGGACGCATATATAAATGCCCCCTTATGATTGTTGCATAGTTCGACGGCCTCATCATAATGATCTAGCCAACCCGTTGTACCTGAAATGATAGGGACGTTATTTTGGATACATTGCCTAATGTTTCCATATGCTGCACTTGGCATACTAAAATCAATGGCTACATCCATCGTTGAGAAATCAATATCTGTTGTGTCAATATCGATTTTTGCTACAATCTGATGTCCCCTTTCGACGGCAAGTTGCTCAATCATCCTGCCCATTTTACCATATCCAAATAAAGCTATATTCATTGCACTAAAATTTTATCATAAATGCCAACCCATAATTGGGGTTGTTCGTGATTGGATCTAGATTAAAATAGGGTTGTATATCCATACTCAAATTCTCATCCACATTAAATTGTTTTAAATGTGCATCCACATTGGCATCGATGATATTAAGGGCGTACATGGCAATAGAAATCACCAAGGCCAAATCCCGATCTCTCTGAAAGCGCTCCTGCTGTTTTTCCAAATCATCCATATCTAAATCAGGTAGCGCACCACTTTCATTGTCACCGTTTATATCATAGAATTCATCATCAACAAAACCCGTCTGTCTTCTTTTAAATGCTGTTCTGAAACGATCGTAAAGGTCATCGTTATAGGTGTAGGAGTAAACCCCTAATCCCAATACAGCATAAACAATAGGGACTTTCCAATACCGTTTATTATAGACTTGGCCAAGACCTGGTAAAACGGCAGAATAAAACGCTGCTTTGCTCGGTGCTAAAGGATTAATGGCTTTTCGTTTTTCAAAAATGGAATCCTGAATAACAAAGCCTTCCTGTTTTAAATTGGTCTGTAACGAATCTTTTGCAGAAGCCGGTGCCTTTTCTTCCTGTGCGGAACAGGCCCAAATGAAAATAAAGGTTAATAGGAATGTAGTTAAGGTTTTATTCACCTACGATCAGTTTTTTGATTCGCCGGAATTCTTCTTCAGAGTCGAATGGAATGGTTATTTTTCCCTTTCCACTTTCTGAAGTGTTGATGCCAACTTTCGTCGAAAGATGATGAGTGAGTTCACCAGCACTATTTTTGACAAAAGCAGGAGTAACTATGCTTTTCCTTGGGCTTTTGGAATCACTACCTTGTTCATGGTATTTCTTTACAGCACGTTCAGTTTCCCTAACCGATAAATTATCGCGGATTATTTTTTCATATAGAGAAATTTGATTCTCTTTTTTGTCAATATTTACCAAGGTCCTTCCGTGGCCCATACTAACGAAACCATCTCGAATACCTGTTTGAATAATAGGGTCTAGGCGCAGCAACCTCATATAATTGGTAATCGTAGATCTTTTTTTACCAACGCGCTCACTTAATTTCTCCTGAGTAAGTTGAATTTCATCAATCAACCTCTGATAGGACAAAGCAATTTCAATAGGGTCAAGATCTTGACGTTGAATATTTTCAACTAGGGCCATTTCAAGAGATTCCTGGTCATTGGCAATGCGAATATAGGCCGGGATGGTTGCCAACCCGATTAGTTTGGCAGCTCTAAATCGCCGTTCTCCAGAGACCAATTGATAGGTGTTGAACTCAAGCTTTCGAACAGTAATGGGTTGAATGACGCCTAGCTCGCGAATCGAGGATGCAAGTTCTTGCAAAGCTTCATCATTAAAGTTGGATCTTGGTTGAAACGGGTTTACTTCGATAGCATCAACATCAAGCTCTACAATATTACCAACTACCTTATCGGCATTTTTGTCCGATACCGATTTAATATCATTCTCAGGATCTTTTAACAGCGCAGAAAGCCCTCTGCCCAATGCCTGTTTCTTAATTGCTTTCGCCATTTATGCAGTTTCCTTGTTTTTTTTCAATAACTCATTCGCCATATTCAAATAATTGGTAGCTCCCTTGCTACTAGCGTCATATTTGATAATACTTTCCCCATAGCTTGGGGCTTCGCTCAATCGTATATTACGTTGTATAATGGTATCGAATACCATATCGGCAAAATGTTTCCTTACTTCCTCGACAACTTGGTTTGACAAACGTAATCGTGAATCGAACATGGTCAATAGAAGACCTTCTATATCCAAGTCTGGATTATGGATTTTTTGTACACTTTTAATAGTATTTAATAGCTTTCCAAGACCTTCTAAAGCAAAATATTCACATTGTATGGGTATGATTACGGAATCTGCTGCAGTAAGTGCATTCAAAGTCAATAATCCTAAAGAAGGGGCACAATCTATAAGAATATAATCATACTCTTTCTTAAGATGTGTGATGGCTTTTTTCAGCATGTATTCCCTTTCATCTTTATCCACCAATTCAATTTCAATGGCCACAAGATCAATGTGCGAAGGAATTAAATCCAAATTTGGCGAATCTGTTGAAATTATGGTTTCCTTGGTACTTTTTGTATGCTCCAACAGTTGATACGTTCCCAATTCCACACTGTCAACATCAATTCCAAGCCCCGAAGTCGCATTAGCCTGGGGATCGGCATCGATAAGAAGTACTTTTTTTTCCAGAACACCTAGCGAGGCAGCCAAGTTTACAGTTGTAGTAGTTTTACCTACTCCACCCTTCTGGTTTGCGATAGCAATTATCTTGCCCATAATCCTAGTAAGTTAGAGGGTAAAAATACAATTATTTCACCGACCAAAAAATGTATTTTGTTAACACAAGGTGAATAACCGGGGCATCTGGCGTTAAAATGAGTTAAAGTTTTAGGACTTAAACAATTAGCATATTCACTTTAAATAAATCAATCAATTAATATTTCTAAAATCTGTATAGCCGCCTCGCTGATTTTGGTACCAGGTCCAAAGACTGCAACCGCTCCCGAATCGAAAAGAAATTGATAGTCTTGTTTGGGAATAACTCCCCCGACAACAACCATGATGTCCTCACGTCCGTACTTTTTAAGTTCTTCCAAAACTTGGGGTACTAGGGTTTTATGACCTGCAGCCAACGAGGATACGCCAAGCGCATGCACATCATTTTCGACGGCTTGTTTTGCGGCTTCAGCGGGTGTTTGGAAAAGAGGTCCAATATCAACATCAAACCCAAGGTCTGCATAACCCGTAGATACGACTTTGGCACCACGATCATGACCATCCTGCCCCATTTTTACTATCATGATACGAGGTCTTCGACCATCTTGCTCGGCAAATTTATCGGCTAATAATCTAGCCTTTTTAAAACTATCGTCGTCTTTTATTTCTTTGGAATACACACCTGTAAATGTTTGTATTTTAGCTTTATACCTATCAAATGCAATTTCTAGGGCATCGCTTATTTCTCCTAAGGTAGCTTTGGCTCTTGCCGCTTTTATGGCCAAAGCTAATAAATTGCTTTCTACATTCCCTTTTGTTCCCAATTTACTTTTTGCAGCTTGAGTCAGATTCTCCAAGGCATCCTGTACAACTCTTGGATTACGTTTTTTTTTAAGGGACTCCAACCGTTCAATTTGTTGTCTTCGTACCTCTACATTGTCAACTTCGAGGATCTGTAGTTGATCCTCTTGCTCCAATTGATATTTATTGACCCCGATAATGGTATCCTGGCCACTATCAATACGGGCCTGCTTTCGTGCAGCGGCCTCTTCGATTCTCATTTTTGGAATACCAGCTTCAATGGCCTTTGTCATCCCCCCCAATTCTTCAACCTCTTCAATAAGTTTCCAAGCTTTTTCAGCTAAATCATGGGTCAAACTTTCCACATAATAACTACCTCCCCAAGGATCTACGGTCTTGGTGATTTTGGTTTCTTCTTGTAAATAAATTTGGGTATTACGTGCAATGCGGGCAGAGAAATCGGTTGGAAGTGCAATGGCTTCGTCCAAGGCATTGGTATGTAGGCTTTGAGTGCCTCCAAATGCGGCAGCGGCGGCTTCAATGGTCGTTCGGGCTACATTGTTAAAGGGATCCTGTTCAGTAAGGCTCCAACCACTGGTCTGGCAGTGCGTTCTTAACGCCAAGGATTTAGGGTTTTTCGGATTGAACTGTTTTACCAATTTGGCCCATAACATTCGACCGGCACGCATTTTGGCAATCTCCATAAAATGGTTCATGCCAATACCCCAAAAGAAGGAAAGGCGAGGGGCGAAACTATCAACGTCCATTCCGGATTTTAATCCTGTTCTTATATATTCCAGGCCATCGGCCAGAGTATAGGCCAATTCAATATCTGCGGTACCCCCAGCTTCCTGGATATGGTAGCCAGATATACTGATACTATTGAAGCGTGGCATCTTTTTACTTGTATATTCGAAAATATCAGCGACAATTTGCATTGAGGGTGTTGGTGGATAAATATAAGTGTTTCGCACCATGAATTCTTTAAGGATATCATTCTGAATGGTGCCGGCCAATTGTTCAGGAGAAACGCCTTGCTCTTCTGCAGCTACAATATAAAAAGCCATGATGGGTAAAACTGCACCGTTCATGGTCATTGAGACCGACATTTTATCCAATGGTATGCCATCAAATAGTATTTTCATATCCTCCACTGAATCAATGGCCACACCTGCCTTTCCTACATCGCCCACAACGCGGGCATGATCACTGTCATAACCTCTATGTGTTGGTAAATCAAAGGCAACAGAAAGCCCTTTTTGTCCGGCCTCCAAATTACGCCTATAAAAGGCATTACTTTCTTCAGCTGTTGAAAATCCTGCGTATTGACGAATGGTCCATGGCCGTCGAACATACATGGTAGAGTACGGCCCTCGCAGGTTAGGAGCCCTACCAGCAACAAAGTCGAGGTGCTCAATATGTCCTATGTCTTCCTTTGAATAGGAAGGCTTAAGAACAATGCCCTCGGCCGTTTCGAATTCTTCAATGCTGGTTTTCCTTTTAGAAATTCCACTTTCAGGTTTAAGCGATAACCTTTGCACGTCTTTTCTACTCATGGTCCAATCTTTTTTGTTCCAATGCTTCTGTCAAACGTTTTTCAACAATAGGTTCCAACAAAGTTTTTCGTGGATTTTTCTTGACGAACGGATAGAGTTCAAGCTCGTCTTTCATCTTATCAGAATCATTTATATAGGCATTGCTCCCAACCAATATCTCTTCTGAATTTGAAAAACGCTGAAGTTCTTTTGCTGCATTTTCCTTTATTTTTTTCTGGATGGTATGATTTTTCAATTGTTTTAGAAATCCCCCTCCAGCCTCTATGTTCTTGAACAGTACCAGCGCCTTTTCTGCTAATTGTTGAGTGATACTCTCAATATAATACGAACCATTTGCAGGATTTATGACCTTATCAAGATAACTTTCTCTTTTTAGAATCAATAATTGATTTCTAGCGATTCGCTCACCAAATTCGTTGTCTTTATGATAAACAGAATCATAGGCCATATTGCAAACCGTATTTGCACCACCAAATACTGCGGACATGCATTCCGTAGTGGTGCGGAGCAAGTTTACATTGTAATCATATAGGGTTTTGTTGCGTCTGGTTGGTACGGCGATAATGTTGCAGTCGGCATTGATTCCATATGCTGTGGCCAAAGTCGCCCATAGTTGCCGAAGGGCCCTTAATTTAGAGATTTCAAAGAAATAATTGCCATCTACCGAAACTTTGAAGGTTATTCCTTTTGAGGAATTTAAGTTGTTGTTTTTTAGATGATTTAGATATTCATTGGCATGGGCCATGGCATAAGCCAGTTGTTGTACTCTACTTGCACCGGCATTTTGATACAGTGAAAGATCAACGCTTAATATATGAATCCCTTTAGTGGACTCGTTTGGCGCCATCACTTGGTTGAGGATCATATGGTCCTTATCCATGGATTGGAACCAATTCCCGGAGCGCGCCAAATTTCCAATGATATCGATATTAAGATAGAAATTGGCACTTTTTCCGGTAACGAAATCCTTGATATGATTTATGAAATCAGTAGATAAAAACTGCAATTCAAAGTAAATAGGTGTGGCAGTTAAATCTATACCATTTAGCAAGGTCTCAATTTGAATGCTTTTTGAGGGAATACTAAAAACTATACTTTCGGCCCCACGATTCAAAACATTCTGGGCTTTTTTGTTTGCTTTTTCAGCATCTCCTGCGTAAATATGTTGACCAATATACCAGTGTGGTACATTGGTGATTTGGAGTGGATCATTATTGTCAAGGTCATCGGAATGGTACATGGGTTTTACCTTAATACCATCAGGGGAGTCCCAGACGAGTGTATCATTATAATCAGCTCCTTTTAAATCAACTTGTATTTGTTGTTTCCAGGCTTTGACTGAAACAGCATCAAACTCTTTGAATAAGCTATCCTTACTCATTTTTTTTGTTTTTTAAACTGTCCTCGTATTCTATCAAATAAATTTCTTCGTTTTTCTTTTTAAGATAGTATTGTTCACGTGCAAATTTCTCCAACTCATTGGTATCCGATAATTTATCGATTAGCTTATTATCTTTTTCAATTTCATTTCGCAAAAATTCCTGTGTTTTTTCAAGGTTTTTTATCTCTTTTTTCAACTCTTTGTGGATTAGAAATGAATTGGTGTCAAAAAAAAGCATCCATATTACAAAAATCGTCAATACCAGCACATAGATGTTTGTCAATATGCCAAACCATTTTTTCTTTCTGACTTCTTTTAAACCCATGGTCTTTATGTCAATTTATCGTTAATAATGGTTCGCACAATGTCAACTGCAACGGTATTGTATTTGTTGTTGGGTATAATAATATCTGCAAATTCTTTGGTGGGCTCGATAAACTGGTCGTGCATTGGTTTTAGCGTTTCTTGATATTTGCCCAAGGTCTCGTCAAGATTCCAACCCCGTTCGTTTACATCTCTTTTTAGCCTTCGTATCAATCGTTCATCAGAATCGGCATGTACATAGATTTTAATATCGAACATATCCCGTATTTTGGGGTGGGTCAAGATCAATATCCCCTCCACTATCATTACTTTCCGGGCATGGGTGGCTATAGTGTTGCTGGTTCTATTGCACTCAATAAACGAATATACAGGTTGCTGAATGGTTTTTCCCGACTTTAGCACTGCCAAATGTTCCTCCAATAAATCAAAATCGATAGATTTTGGGTGGTCGAAGTTTGTTTTTTTTCGCTCACTAAGAGTCAAATGCGAAAGATCATTATAATAGGAGTCTTGCGAAATAACCCCAACTTCCTCATGAGGTAATTCATTGATTATTTGGTTGACCACCGTGGTTTTTCCACAGCCAGTCCCACCAGCAATCCCAATTATCAACATACCTGAATATTTTGATTCAAAAATAAGGATTTGCAATCAAACCCGTTCCATGGCAACAAGTTCTTTCCATGTACAAGTATAGTATGTTGTTTAATTTCAGGATATGATAAATTTCATGTTCTCCAGATTTCTTTGCATATAATTTTGTTCGATAGTATTTAGACCAAGGGTGTAACCATTTTTTTTGCTCTCCTGCACTAAAATTGTGTTCAACCAAATAAAAGTCAATAATAAAAAGTAACTTATTCTTCAAAAATCACTGTTTGTAAACTCCTAATAATATATATATGGATTCTACTTTTAAGGTAATGGTCAACGAGAATATGTCGTTCGACATTACTAACGAGGATATTGTAAATATAGATTCGTTATCTATTTCGGAAAATATGTACCATATCCTACAGGATAATAAACCTTTTGTGGCCGAGATTATTAGTTCAGATTTCAATCAAAAGTCATATATCATAAAGGTCAACAACAACAGGTATGATGTTGATATTTCGGATGGGTTGGATCTTTTGATAAAGCAAATGGGGTTTTCATTGGGCACTTCCAAAAATGTGGAATCAATTTATGCCCCAATGCCTGGTCTGATTTTGGAAATCAACGTAAGAGAAGGGCAAGCTGTCAATGAGAATGATCCGCTGCTGATTCTTGAAGCAATGAAGATGGAAAATGTGATTACCTCACCCAGAGATGGTATTGTTAAATCGGTATCCGTGGAAAAAGGGGATGCCGTGGAAAAAAAACAATTATTGATTGAATTTGAATAACACACCCATGCAAAAAATACTAATAGCCAATAGGGGAGAGATTGCTATCCGGGTGATGAAGACGGCCCAAAAGATGGGTATAAAAACCGTTGCTGTATATTCAACCGTGGATAGAAATGCCCCACATGTTAAATTTGCAGATGAAGCGGTCTGTATCGGTGAGCCGCCAGCAAACCAATCCTATCTTTTAGGTTCGAAAATCATTGAAGTTGCTAAAGAGCTAAATGTAGATGGAATACATCCAGGTTACGGATTTTTAAGCGAAAATGCTGATTTTGCCGAAGCAGTAGAGAATAATGGCTTAATTTTCATTGGGCCAAAATCAAAGGCCATTCGAGTAATGGGGAGTAAGTTGGCCGCTAAAGAGGCTGTAAAAAACCACAACATTCCCATGGTTCCTGGAATCGACGAGGCAATAACCGATATTAAAAAAGCCAAAGCAATAGCTAAAGAAATAGGGTTCCCTATATTGATTAAGGCCTCTGCAGGTGGAGGAGGTAAGGGTATGCGTGTTGTGGAGCAGGAAAATGATTTGGAATCACAAATGAACCGAGCCATCAGTGAAGCTACTTCGGCTTTTGGTGACGGTTCTGTTTTTATAGAGAAATATGTGACTTCCCCACGACATATCGAAATTCAGGTTATGGCCGACAGCCATGGTAACATTCTCCATTTTTTTGAACGGGAATGTAGTATACAGCGTAGACACCAAAAAGTGGTTGAAGAGGCGCCATCATCTATCTTGACCCCTGAGCTAAGAGAAGAAATGGGTATTGCTGCCACCAAAGTTGCAAAGGCCTGCGATTATTTAGGGGCTGGTACAGTTGAATTCCTGATGGATGCCGACCACAAATTCTATTTCTTGGAAATGAACACCCGCTTACAGGTCGAACACCCAGTGAGCGAACTTATTTCAGGGGTAGATTTAGTAGAATTGCAAATACGGATTGCTCGGGGAGAAGCACTGAAAATAAAACAGAAAGACCTTAAGATTAAGGGGCATGCATTGGAACTTCGTGTATATGCGGAGGACCCCTTGAACAACTTTTTACCTAGTATTGGTAATTTGGAGACCTATAAATTGCCTAATGGAGATGGTGTTCGAGTGGATAATGGTTTCGAAGAGGGTATGGATGTTCCCATTTACTATGATCCAATGTTATCAAAACTGATTACCTATGGTAAGAGTAGGGAGGAGGCTATACAACTAATGCTTAGGGCCATTGATGATTATCATATCGAAGGGGTCAAGACCACCTTACCCTTTGGTAAATTTGTTTTTGAGCATGAAGCCTTCCGTAAAGGACAGTTCGATACCCATTTTGTAAAGAATTACTATTCTCCGGAAATGCTAAAAGACAAAATAAATGAAGAAGCGAAAATTGCCGCGATAATTGCATTGAAAAAATATCAGGAAGATCAAAAAACCTTAAGAAAACCAACACTGTAGATTATGGACTCCAAATTCAAAAAATTAGAAGATAGAGTGGCATTGGCCCATATTGGTGGTGGCCAAAAACGAATAGACAAACAGCATGCAAAACATAAGTTAACGGCAAGAGAACGAATCAAATATTTGTTGGATGAAGGTTCCTTCGAGGAAATGGGGGTATTGGTTACGCACCGTACTACTGATTTTGGTATGGCAGATGAAATGTATTTTGGAGATGGTGTTGTTACAGGTTATGGAACTATTAATGGGAGATTGGTCTACGTGTATGCCCAGGACTTTACCGTTTTCGGCGGGTCCCTCT
>JAGLKG010000132.1 GCA_023141835.1 Maribacter sp.
GTTTAGATGGGCAGGATTTTTTTCTTTTGGATGGAGGAGAGCATAAAAAAAAAGGACATTAGGGCACTGACCCTGGAACAACTACGAGAGTTTTTTACAACTAATGGTGATAAAGCTTTTAGAGGTAACCAGGTCTATGAATGGCTTTGGCATAAATCAGCCCATTCCTTTGATGTCATGACCAATATTTCAAAGGAGACCCGAGATCTTTTGACAGCAAATTTTGTAATCAACCACATCAAGGTCGACCAAATGCAACGCAGTACCGATGGTACTATAAAAAATGCAGTGCGCTTATATGACGATTTGGTGGTTGAATCTGTATTGATACCCACTAGTACTAGAACTACGGCATGTGTATCAAGCCAAGTAGGTTGTAGTTTGGACTGTAAGTTTTGCGCGACGGCACAATTAAAGCGAATGCGTAATCTCAATCCAGATGAAATCTATGATCAGGTTGTTGCTATTGACAATGAAAGTCGGCTGTATTTTGGTAGACCTTTAAGTAATATCGTTTTTATGGGCATGGGAGAGCCCCTAATGAACTATAATAACGTTTTAAAGGCTATTGATATGATTACATCGGCCAAGGGGTTGGGGATGTCTCCAAAACGAATTACGGTATCCACTTCAGGGGTGCCAAAAATGATTCGAAAAATGGCCGATGGTGAAGTCAAATTTAAATTGGCGGTATCGTTGCATTCTGCGATAGATGAGATTAGAACCTCGATTATGCCATTTAATGCTACTTTCACCTTAAAAGATTTACGAGAAGCACTTCAATATTGGTATGTGAAGACCAAAAGTCGAATCACTTATGAATATGTGGTATGGAAAGGGGTCAATGATACTCAAAAAGACGCCGATGCCCTAGTTGACTTCTGCAGATTTGCACCTTCAAAAGTTAATTTAATAGAATATAATCCCATTGATGATGGAGTGTTTCAACAGGCCGATAATAGGGCCATTGATATGTATGTGAAAACCTTGGAACGTAAAGGGGTGACAGTGACTGTTCGTCGTTCACGAGGTAAGGATATTGATGCCGCTTGTGGTCAATTGGCGAATAAATCCTAATGTTGCCGAACTCTAGCTTCTTAATTCCAAAATCTCCTTTATATTTTCCCTAAATTTATTGACCATACCAAGTAAGACTGAAAACAAACTATTTGAAAGTTGTATCGCAAATAAAGGAACCTGTAAATCAGGAAATGGAACTTTTTGAAACTAAGTTCCGGGAATCAATGTCTTCCAAAGTTGCCCTACTCAACCGCATTACCTACTACATCGTAAATCGCAAGGGGAAGCAAATGCGCCCCATGTTCGTTTTTTTAACTGCAAAATTGTTGAACAATGGAGAGGTCAATGAACGCACTTATAGGGGGGCTTCGATCATTGAGCTTATCCATACAGCCAGTTTGGTGCATGACGATGTGGTAGATGAAAGTAACAAACGCCGTGGATTTTTCTCGATAAACGCATTATGGAAGAATAAAATTGCCGTTTTGGTTGGGGATTATTTGTTTTCCAAAGGATTATTGCTATCTATTGACAATGATGATTTTGACCTGCTTAGGATTATTTCCGTTGCAGTCCGCGAAATGAGCGAGGGAGAACTCCTGCAAATTGAAAAAGCGAGACGATTGGATATTGACGAAAAGGTCTATTATGAAATCATTCGCCAAAAAACAGCGACATTGATTGCGGCCTGTTGCAGTATGGGGGCTTGCTCGGTAAAACCTGGTTCTAAAGAGGTCGAAGTCTTCCGTAAATTTGGGGAATATTGTGGGATGGCCTTTCAAATCAAAGATGACCTTTTTGACTACGGCGAGATGAAAATAGGGAAGCCAACTGGTATTGATATTAAAGAACAGAAAATGACCTTGCCCTTAATATATGTTCTCAATAATTGCACAAAATCCGAGAAAAGTTGGTTGATCAATTCGGTTAAAAACCATAATAGAGACAAAAAAAGGGTTAAGGAGGTTATAAGTTTTGTAAAGGAAAAGGGCGGACTGGCCTATGCCGAATCTAAAATGCATTCATTTAAAAAAGAGGCCTTGGAATTATTGAGGACCTATCCACAATCACCATACCGAGACTCCTTGGAGCTTATGGTGAATTACGTAGTTGATCGCAAAAAATAATTTCGTAATAGACTAAAAATAAATACCTTATAAAATACACTTACGATTTTTTCTTCCTCAGGCAACTTTCTTCGATTGAATTGCGTCTATCTTTATAGAAACAATATAAAGCCTTGAAAATCATTTCGATTTATAATAACGAAAAACAACTCATAAAAAAGGCAAGGGCGGGAAATCCTGAGGCTCAAAAACAGATGTATGAGAAGCACGCTCCAAAAATGTTAGGTGTTTGCAGGCAATATATCAAGGATTTACAATTTGCCGAAGACGTTATGGTCGGGGGGTTTTTAAAGGTTTTTACGAATCTCGATTCCTTTGGTTTCAAAGGAAGTTTTGAGGGGTGGATTCGAAAAATAATGGTTCGAGAAAGTATCTCCCATATACGAAAACAACAGTTCGTGGTCTATGATAATGATATATATGAACGGAACGAAATGGATTCAATTTCGATTTCATCTGAGCTCGATGTTGAACATTTACAAATGTTGATTGATAGTCTCCCGCAAGGTTATAAAATTGTTTTTGTGCTGTATGTAGTTGAAGGGTATAAACATCAAGAGATAGCAAAATTATTACAGATTTCAGAGAGCACTTCAAAATCACAATTGTTTAAAGCCAGAAAGGTGTTACAGGAAAAATTAAAAAAACAAAATATCATAGGTTATGGAACCAGATAAATTTGAAAGGTATATAAAGGATAAACTTGAGAGACGGGAAATAAGGCCTTCTTCCAATGCCTGGAATACAATTGCTGATCAGTTGGAAACACAGAAAATAACAAAATCCAATAAGTTCTTTTGGTATGGTACGGCAGCAAGTTTTATTGGCATCCTCATAATTTTAGTTATCTATTTTAATGAACAAAACACTCCGATTAAGAATGATATTGAAGTTGTTGAAGAACCTCTGGAGAACGTAAAAATTCGAGAACAAGAAATTGTGCCATTAAACCCAAACACTTTTGAAGCGAAAATGGTCATTTCCAAAGAATTTCCTCTAACGGAAAAAGAAAGCCCCGAAGTTGTAGCCAGCCCAAAGTCCATTTCGAAGACCCAAATAACCTCGGCATTAGCGGAAAGAGAAAAAGTGGATGCTAAAATAAAGGGATCTAAAGAGCTCATAGATATAAAAATAGCGGAAATCACCGCTCATGTCGATTTTCTGGAAAGTAATGATTTTTCAATCTCTGATGCCGAAGTCGATTCACTCTTAAGGAAAGCACAGAATGAGGTCTTGGCGGATAAGATTTTCAATAAAGAAGGTAAGGTTGATGCAATGGCATTATTGAATGAGGTTGAGGGTGAGATTGATAGATCGTTTAGAGAACAGATTTTCGAATCCTTAAAAACAGGCTTCCTAAAAGTAAGAACTGCAGTCGCAGATCGCAACAATTAATATTCATCAATCAATCATGACTCTTCTTTTTTCTTCCTCTCCTAAGGGAGGAGGAAGGATAGGGGAGGTCTTAAATCAAAATTAACATGAGAATTAGTACCATTTACTTAGTAGTACTGTTTGTTTCATTTGCTGTTCAAAATATATCCGCTCAAGAAAACAAAGATTATCAACAAAAGGCTGAACAGCTGAAAAAGCGAAAAGAACGAATTAGTGAACAGGAGAAAGAAGCCCTTAAAATTGAAGTCGAGGAAATAAACAAACGGTACGAGAAGAACCAGATAAGCTATGAAGAGTCAAAGGTTCTAAAGGAGTCTGCAGCCAAAAAAAGAGCCTTGAATATTGAGAACCGAATCACTATTATCGAAAATGAAATTCTTCTTCTAGAGCGTAACAACGGAGATGTTCTGAGTGTAGAAGCCATGGATAGTACGGGGATTTCTGCTTTGGAAATCAATATAGATCTTAAAAGGGCAGACGGTTCATCAATACTTTGGGAAAAAAGTAGAAGATTGAATAAAGAATTAAAATATGACCGAAGAACCTATTCTGATTTTGTCATGGCTATTGGTTTGAATAATGGCTTGATAGATGGTCAATCAATAAATGATTCACCTTATAAGATTGGGGGCAGCAGGTTTTTTGAAATGGGCTGGTCATGGAGAACAAGGGTTTTTGAGAACACTAACTTTATACGGTTGAACTACGGTTTTTCTTTTCAATTCAATGGCTTAAAACCCAAAGACAACCAATATTTCGCAGTCGAAAATGGACAAGTTGAATTACAGGAATTTGAATACGATTTAAGAAAATCTAAATTAAGAAGGGATAATCTGGTGTTTCCTGTTCATTTAGAATTTGGGCCGTCTAAACTGCATAAAACTGATAAGACCATGCGATACTCGTTAACTAATCAATTCCGATTGGGAATAGGTGCGTATGGTGGTTTCAATATAGGGACCCGTCAAAAATTGAAATATGATCGCAACGGTGATAAGGTAGAGGACAAACTTAAAAGAGGTTATAATACCAATGATTTGGTTTACGGTCTTAGTGCCTATTTGGGTTTTGATGGAGTGCTTTTGTATGCCAAATATGACCTCAATCCGATTTTCAAAAATGCTTTAATTGAGCAAAATAATATCTCATTGGGCTTTCGGTTTGATTTTTAGACAAAGTAACCCTTGAGGTTTTGGCCTCAAGGGTTTCCTGATTTTGTCATTCCTGCTAGGGCAGGAATCTATGGAATAGACATCTCGTTTTTTAAGGCCCTCAACATTTCCTCGGTAAATTCACCCTTGTAATAAACCCTTTTACAATGGGAACACTCAGCAATAATATGCGTTGATATCTTAAAGAGTTTAATCCAAAATAGATGAAAGTAATTTGAATTTGAAGATGCCGTTAGACTATCTGGTTGATTGCAATAAGGACAAGAAACGCCAGCCAGCTTTCTTAATCTGGTTTTTCCAGGACGCGTTCCAAGAAATAGAATCATTTTATAAGATATAAGAAGATAAAACTACTTATTTTGCAATTGTAAACGAAATTGCCCAAGTAACAATTTTCTTTTCAAACGCAATACTATTTGCTACATTTAGCAATCCTAACAGTTTTATTTTGATTTCAAAATCGACTATAGATCAAGTGTATGAGACCGCCCGGCTTGAGGAGGTCATTGGGGATTTTGTTCAATTAAAAAAGTCAGGTTCAAACTTCAAGGGATTAAGTCCTTTTTCTGATGAGCGAACGCCAAGCTTTATGGTGTCTCCCGTAAAACAGATTTGGAAGGATTTTAGTAGCGGAAAAGGGGGCAATGTTGTGGCCTTTTTAATGGAACATGAGCATTTTACTTATCCTGAAGCTATAAAATACTTGGCCAAAAAATACAATATTGAGGTTGAGGAAACTGAACGTACCGATGAACAAAAAGAAGAGGCCAACGAGCGTGAAAGTATGTATCTGGTTTCAGAATTTGCGCAAGCCCATTTTTCTGAGATGTTATGGGACTCCGAACTAGGAAAGGCTATTGGGTTGTCTTATTTTAAAGAGCGCGGTTTTAGCGATGAAACCATTAAAAAATTCAGTCTAGGATATTGTTTGGATCAATGGGATGGTTTTACAACGGCAGCATTGGATAAAGGCTACAAATTGGATTATCTCGAAAAAAC
>JAGLKG010000133.1 GCA_023141835.1 Maribacter sp.
AAACAAGCCATTGCCAAAGAAGATAATTGTTATTTGGTAGAAGGTTATACTGATGTTATTCAATTTTATCAAAAGGGAATACGGAATGTTGTGGCTTCAAGTGGTACGGCCTTGACTCCCGAGCAGATTCGCCTCGTTAATCGTCTTACCAAGAATATTACCGTTTTATTTGATGGTGATGCTGCGGGCCTCCGGGCGTCACTTCGAGGTATTGACATGATTTTGGAACAGGGTATGAATGTTAAGGTCTGCACCTTCCCTGAAGGTGAAGATCCGGATAGTTTTGCCAAGAACAATGGGCTTGAGGATGTTACAGGATACTTGCAGCGTAATTCAAAGGATTTTATTCAGTTCAAAGCTTCATTATTGGTTGAGGAAGCAGCAAATGATCCGATTAAAAGGGCAGATACGGTCAGGGATATTGTTAATAGTATTTCAAAAATTCCGGATAGAATAAAAAAGGAGATTTATATCCAGGAATGTGCCCAGATCATGAACATTTCAGAAGCGGTCCTGTTCAATACCTTGGCCCAGATCGGTAAAAAAGAAGCGATCGATGCAAATAAGAAAACAAAACCGGAACAAAAAGCCTTTGATGTTGTAAAAAGTGAGACTTTACCTGAAAAAATAGATGTTCAATATGAATTAGAACGCAAGATTATAGAGCTTTTGTTGTTATATGGTAATGAACTTGAAAAATTCGAAGATTTGGTTTTGAAGGAAAATGAGGAAGGGGATTTAATTTTAGAACCCGAATCCTTGGAAGCTAAAGTGTACGAAAAAATATATTTAGATCTTCAGGAAGATGAAATTGAATTGACCAATCAACATTTCAAAAGCATTTATTACAAGTTGATCGAAGAACTCAATCAAAAGGAAGATTTTGCCATTAACACTTTTATGGCAAACCTTGATCAAGAAATTGTTGCTGAAATTTCCTCGATTTTAATGGAAGAGGAGAAGTATATTCTTCATAATTGGGAGAGTAAGGATATTTATCCCAAAGACAAAAAAACGGGGGTGGCTCAATTGGTTAGTGAGACCATTTTGACATTGCGCTGCTATCTGATCAAAAAAAGAATGGAGACTCTTCAAAATAGTACACAGGAAAGCATTGAGGATAATAGTGAGACCCTTGAAGAAATCATGAATTATCTGCAGCTGAACAAGCTATTGAATAAAAAACTGAATAGGGTACTTTCTTGATTAAAAAAGGAGATGATTTTAGAACGCCATAGTTTATGGCAAATAAAAACCCCGGCATTGCCAGGGTCTTTAATTTTTAAACTTTTAGGATCAATACAGTTCCAATGCTTTGGCTTGCTGAAGCAAATCAACCATATTATCCACATTCAACTTTTTCATTAAACGTGCTTTGTAGGTGCTAACCGTCTTTTCGTTTAGGTTTAATCCCAAAGCTACATCCTTGTTTCTCTTTCCGCTGGCCAATAGTTTAAGAACTTCAACCTCCCTTGTAGATAGTTTTCTAAAGAATCTACGTGGTTTCTGAGTTCCCTCATCAAAAGCCAATCGTTGTGCAAGTTCATTTGTAATGAACATATTTCCTTCACTTACCTTCTGAACAGCAGAGATAATATAATCAACATCCGATGCTTTGGATAGGTAGCCAAATGCACCGGCCCTTATGGTACTGAGCGCGTAGACATCTTCAGATTGTCCACTGTACATTAACACCCTCACATCAGGATATTCTTTTTTCATCCTCCTCAAAGTGGCGATACCATTGATCTCCGGAATGTCCATTTCTAACATTACGACATCAGGGCTGGTCGTTTCCAGCTTTCTGAAAAGCTCGGAAGTAGTTGAAACATCACCTACAACCTCAAATCCACTCGCATTGTTCAATACTTGTTTAACCCCCAATCTAACAATAGAATGGTTGTCCGCAATTAACACTTTAATCATTTTGTTAAGTTTTTTTCTAGATAATTTAATCTTGCCCGTCTTTAAAGACTGACATACAATGTAAGGCTAAATTATCTAAATTGGTTGGCAAAAATCAATTAATTTATTCAAACTTCATATTAAATTCGTTTTATGATCCTGATTATTAGTTGAGTGGTCATTTCAACCTGTCAGGTATTTCACAAATCGGAATCGGTAACATTTTATGCTGATTCACCGAATTTAATTTTCTAAAGATAGTAAAAACTTGTTTTTCACGGCCAGAAAAATCCTTAATCATTTTTCCTTGGTCATTTTGTGACATGGCCCACTCCAATTCCGGGTACGATGCCCCTATCTGGTCTTCATCGGTCCTGTCATCTCCCCATAGCCCATCTGTTGGGGCTGCATCCATTATTTCCGGATTGATTCCTAGCACGTTGGCCACTTCATAGATCTCGGTTTTCAGGAGGTCTGCAATGGGACTTAAATCAACTCCTCCATCTCCGTACTTAGTATAAAAACCTACCCCGAAATCTTCTACCTTATTGCCAGTACCGGCAACGAGGCATCCATTTAGGGCGGCAAAATAGTACAATGTGGTCATTCGCAGTCTCGCCCTTGTATTGGCAAGAGACATAAACCGCTCTTCCTCATCGTTGACAGGTGGTAAGGCAGCAACCAAACTATCAAAAACAGGAGTAAGATTTATAGGCTGTTTATTGACATTGGTAAAATTACGCATTAACCACTTGATATGATTTTCTGCTCTTGTTTCCTGATTTTCAAACTGGTGGATGGGCATTTCCAAACAAAGAAGATCCAAACCGGTCTTTGCGCAAAGAGTAGATGTGACAGCAGAGTCTATTCCCCCTGAAACACCAATCACAAATCCTTTCATCCCAGCTTTATTGGCATAGTCCCTTAGCCAGTTGATAATGTGGTCGATTACTTTTTCGGTTTGCATGCGGGATTTAATTAGGTTAAAAACAACTAACTTTGCTCGATAAAAATAAAGCCTTGTAGCTAAAGATTAAAATTAAAAGGAAATAACTTTTATGAAGAAGTCATTTTATTGGATCATACTTTCAGTTTTGGTGTTTGGCGGGTGTAGCGAGGACAATAAATCCGTTGAGGAAATCAATAAGATAGAAGTGGATTTAAGAGTAGCCCGATTTGATATTGAATTTGCCAATGCAGAGCCAACCGATATTCCCAAGTTAAGGAAAGAGTACCCTTATTTGTTTCCCGCACCTGATAGTATTTGGGTCTCAAAGCTACAAGATTCCCTTCAAATAGAATTGAGGACCGAAGTGAAAAGAGAATTCACAGCGTTTAAAGAGGTAGAGGATATTGAATTGCTGTTTAAGCATGTAAAGTACTATTTTCCAAAATTCAAGACCCCCAAGGTTATTACAGTAACCAATAATGTGGACTACAATAATCGTGTTATTTTGGCTGATAGTCTATTGCTTATTGGTTTGGATAATTATTTGGGCCCCGATCATAGGTATTATTCAAGTAAGCAGAATTATATAGCAGCTGGGATGAACCGGGATTTTATGGTGAGCAATATAGCCAGTGCTTTTGCCAATAAATTGGTTCTTGGACCAAAGGATAGGTCATTTCTATCTAGGATTGTTTATGCTGGTAAGGTGCTATATGTAAAGGATATATTAATGCCATTTCAGGCGGATAACAAAAAAATCGAATATACAGAAGACCAATTGGCCTGGGCCCAAGCCAATGAAGAGCCCATATGGAGACATTTTATTGAACGTGAATTATTGTATAGTACGGATAATAAGTTATCCCAGCGCTTTTTGGATCCAGCACCTTTTTCTAAATTTGGACTAGAACAGATTGATGGTGAATCACCTGGACGAATTGGGCGATATATGGGTTGGCAAATCGTAAGGTCCTTTATGGAAAGAAATGATGTTTCAATACAACACTTAATGGGATTGCCCGCTGAGGAAATCTTTAAAAAAGCTAACTACAAACCAAACAAATAAAATGGCAAAGTTGCATACATCGCTTATAACATTGAAAGTAGGCTTGGACGAAAATCGAGTTCCTGAAACCCTTACATGGTCAGCAGAAGATGGGGGCATTAAGAATGAAGAAGCAAAAGCAATGCTTTTGTCTGTTTGGGATGGTAGGAACCAAGAATCCTTAAAAATTGATTTATGGACCAAAGATATGCCCGTAGATGAGATGAAAGTTTTCTTTCATCAAACCTTAGTGTCGCTATCAGATACATTTATGAAGGCTACACAGGATGAGAAAATGACAGCGACCATGAAAGATTTCTGTGACTATTTTGCTAAAAAATTGGACTTAAAAAGTTAATCGTAATTTCATTAATTGCGGTTGAATACTATTGGTAAAATATCTGTAATAGGCGATTTTCAATAAGATATTCCCACAAATTCGATATTCTTATTCAAAATTCAAAATTCAAAATTTATTCAAGTTTGGAGCTATTCAGCGCCTAATTTTTAAGCAGATGTAGTACTTTTGATGCTTGTTTTTAAGTTATACGATAAATGACCAAACAAATGGCAAGCGAAGAAAATTTCGATATCGATGTATTAGGTAAAGCTTCATATGATTCTCCTATAAAAATAAGTCAAAAGAAAGGGGATAATATTTTCCACTTTGTGAAAGACGATGATAGAGTATTACAAAATCTCTCACTTAATGAATTTAAAAAGTGTTTGGCAGACAATAAGGAACCTCATGCTTTGGAAAAAGCAGGTCCACGAGAGAAGATATACTTTAACGTAAAAAAAACCAAGGCCGCCATAGTAACTTGCGGAGGATTGTGTCCTGGCATTAACAATGTGATCCGAAGTTTGGTAATGGGGCTCACTTATTTTTATGGGGTTAAGGAAATTCTTGGGGTTCGGTACGGCTTCGAAGGACTGAATCCTTCATACGGGCATGGTTTTGCCAAATTGACGCCTGCTTTTGTGAAAGACATCCATCAATTTGGCGGTACAATATTGGGTTCCTCAAGAGGAAGTCAAGATGTTAGTGTCATGGTTGATACCTTATATGAGAATGGGGTTGATTTATTGTTCACCATCGGAGGAGATGGAACTTTAAAAGGAGCAGATGCCATTGGTGAAGAAATTAAGAAGCGCGGGGTGGACATTTCAGTAATAGGAATTCCTAAAACTATAGATAATGATGTTAACCTTATCGACAAAACTTTTGGTTTTGAAACGGCTTACCATGTAGCGAATCCAATTATTAGAGATGCCCACAATGAGGCCACTGGGGCTTATAATGGGATTGCCATTGTAAAACTTATGGGTCGCGATAGTGGCTTCATTGCCGCCTCTGCAGCAATATCCATGTCAGTGGTGAACTTTGTTTTGATTCCAGAAATGCATTTTGAGCTCGAAGGTGAGAATGGATTCCTGGAGGTACTGAAAAAACGATTGGATGCAAAAAAACATGCGGTAATAGTTGTTGCAGAAGGAGCTGGACAGAATCTTTTCGATAAAAATAAAAAAGGACAGAAAACCGATGCTTCCGGGAACATTAAACATGGCGATATTGGATTGTTGCTTAAAAAGGAGATTGCCGATTTCTTTAAAAAGAATGATCGCAGGGTGACCATAAAATATATAGATCCGAGCTATATTATTAGAAGTGCTCCTGCTAACCCTGGGGATAGCGTATTCTGTAATGGATTGGCTTATCATGCGGTACATGGAGCAATGACCGGTAGAACAAGATTTGTTATAGGTAGGGTTAACAATCGCTATGTTTATCTACCAATTTCAGCGGTAACCAATAAAAGAAAGAAAATCAATATGGAAGGTGGTTTTTGGTATACTGTTCTAGAAAGCACTGGGCAGCCCTTCACGATGCGATAGCTTCCTATTTAATATCAACTGTCATTGGCCATCCTTCAAATTGCTGGGCATCCGGTTGTGTAACATCAATATATCTGGGCCAGCATTCGAAAGTAGAGTCGTGTGATTTAGTATTTAAGCGAATCAACCCGTAGCCACCACCTTTTGAGCTACTTTCGGGATTAACATAAGCATACATGCTTATTTTGTTGTTAAATCCATCCAAATAATCACCTGTCAAGGCAAAGAGGTATTAAGATTTGGATTATTACCTACTTTTTCATCTTCGGGCCACCACCATCTACTGTAGTAATCATTGACTATAGCTGGCACTACGAAGGCCAGGGGCCATCACTAAATTCATGTATCCTTTGTTTTATGAACGTTGCCAAATGTTGGTCTCCAGCAATATGTATGGCATTGGCCTTTTTTATCAACTCAAGGGTTGATTCCTGCGTTTGGTCATGAATTTATGAACCTAACTCCGGATTATGTAAAAGATATTCATGAATTTGGAGGCACCATACTGGGGTCTTCAAGAGGCGGTCAGGACGTAGGTGAAATGGTAAACACCTTGGAAAGGAATGAGATTGATATTTTATTTACTATAGGCGGAGATGGTACGTTGAAGGGTGCCAATGCAATTGGCGAGGAAATTAAAAGGCGTGGATTGGATATTTCGGTTATAGGAATCCCTAAAACAATCGATAATGACATAAACCTAATTGATAAATCGTTTGGATTTGAAACGGCATACAATGTTGCAAACCCTATAATCAGGGATGCCCACAACGAAGCCACTGGGGCATTTAACGGAATCGCCATCGTAAAGTTAATGGGCCGTGATAGTGGGTTTATTGCAGCTTCGGCGGCAATATCAATGCCTGTCGTCAATTTTGTTTTGATACCTGAAATGCATTTTGAACTTGAAGGCGAGAAAGGATTTTTGGAAACCTTGAAAAAAAGACTGGACACCAAACAACATGCCGTAATTGTTGTTGCGGAGGGAGCCGGGCAGAATCTTTTCAAAAAGGACGAAGAGGGTCAGATTACGGATGCCTCAGGTAGCATTCAGCATAAGGATATTGGGCTTTTTCTTAAGAATAGAATTGCTGATTTTTTCATAGAGCGTAATTATGAAGTGACCATTAAATATATAGATCCCGGCTATATCATCAGAAGCGCACCTGCTAATCCTGGCGTTAGGGTATTTTGTAGTGGACTGGCTTATCACGCTGTTCATAGCGCAATGTCCGGGAGAACCCAATTCGTGGTAGGAAGGGTGAACAACCAACATGTTTATTTGCCCATTTCTGCTGTTGTCAATAAACGAAAAAAAATCAATATGGAAGGTGGATTCTGGTTTTCTACTTTGGAAAGTACGGGCCAACCATTTAAGATGTACTAAATTGTTCATTCCACTTTACCGATTACTTGCAAATCATAAGCATTCATGGTGTTAACAGCTTGGTTCTGCCAAATTAATTGCAAAAGTGTCGATGTTGGGCAAAGTTATTAGTATTGAAGGAAGCTGCTCTTTTTTCTTTCTCTGCTCAGAGCAACTAAAGGCTATATTAAGAAGTGCTAAGGCAGATTTTTTTCATGGGACTTGAAATTAGTTCTTATATCTGTAAGATGGTTCAGTAGTATTAGACCAATACAGTGCTAAATAATACTTTACCTTTCACCTATGGAAACTGAAAAGGGGCAAAAGCTCATTTTTGTGTATAATGCAGATTCTGGCATACGTAATATGATTATTGATGGAGCCCATAAAATATTTAGCCCAAGCACCTATGAATGTAATCTTTGTGGAATCACTTATGGGATGTTTACAGAAAATACGGTTTGGAAGAAATTCAGAAAGGAAAATGCTATGAAGATGCAATTCTTACATACGGACGAATTTCAAGGACAATATGTATCAAAGATTGGCAATTGCCCTACTTTTCCTGTAATATTGATGGAAACGGAAGGGAATCTTGAGATTTTAATAAATACTGCCGAATTGGACGGATTACAGTGTGCTGAGAATTTGATTGACTTGATTAATGCGAGGACCTAGACTCAGATTATTAGCTCTCCGAGAAGAAATCGAGATTAATAGTGTATATATAGTCAAGAAGTTTATCCCTGCCTATTTTTTTTGAAGAAGAAGTGACAAAATAGTTGGGAGCTTCACCCCAGACACCACTCAATAATTTCTTTATATAGGAATCTACGTTCTTTTCGATAACCTTGGGTTTCAATTTATCCGCTTTAGTGAAAATAATACTGAAAGGAATCTCATTTTCTCCCAAATGCTCCATAAACTCCATGTCAATTTTTTGGGGTTCATGACGAATATCGACCAAAACAAAGGCTGAAACCAATTGTTTGCGTTTAACAAAATAGTCAGTAATATATTTTTGAAATGTCTTTTTATTCTTTTTTGAAACACGCGCATAACCATAGCCGGGTAAATCGACCAAAAACCAATTGCCATTAATTTTAAAATGATTGATCAACTGGGTTTTTCCAGGCCTTCCTGAGGTCTTGGCAAGGCTTTTCCGGTCGGTCAACATATTGATTAGGGAAGATTTACCCACATTGGACCTACCTATAAAAGCGTATTCGGGTAGCGGTTCATTTGGGCACATGGCAACATCTGAATTGCTCATCACAAAGTCTGCCGACTTAATTTTCATAGGTGATTAGATTAGAAATTCCTTTTCTCCAACCAGGCGTCTAGAATATCATTAAACTGATTTGGGTGCTCCATCATAGGGGCATGGCCACATTTTTTAATCCAAAATAAATCAGAGTCAGGTAACAGTTCATGAAATTCCTTTGCGACTTTGGGCGGTGTAACCGCATCATTTTCTCCCCAAATTATGCACGTAGGGGTTTGCATATGTGGTAGGTCAATAGACATATTATGACGAATGGCGCTCTTTGCAATTGCTAAGGTTTTGACAAGTTTAACCCGGTCATTTACCGTAGCAAAAACTTCATCCACTATTTCTTTGGTCGCAACTGCCGAATCGTAAAAAACATCTTGGGCTTTCTTCTTGATGAACTCGTAATCTCCCCGTTTGGGGTATCCGTCGCCCATAGCGCTTTCATAAAGTCCAGAACTTCCGGTAATTACCAAGGCCTTTACCATTTCAGGATACATTTTGGTGTGCAACAACCCAATATGGCCTCCTAAAGAATTGCCAAGAAGGATCACGTCTTTCAGACCTTTGAATTCGATGAATTTTTCCAGATATTTTGCGAAGTTCTTTACGTTGGTCTTAAGCATCGGCATCGTGTAGATGGGTAATTCAGGAATCAAGACCTTATACCCTTTTTTTGGAAAATGCTCGGAGACACCCCTGAAGTTACTCAACCCTCCCATGAGACCATGTAAAATAATAATAGGAGGACCCTCGCCCTTTTCAATATACCGAAATTTGTCTTCTGTAATAATCTCTTCTTCCATGCAGAATACTTCTGGTCTCAATCGGCAAATATAGGCATTTCCTTAAAATACAAGTGCAAGCCGATTATAACGATTTGTAAATTATGGTATTTTCTTCGTATGTGCAAAACCAAGGTCGCCCATTCAAAAAAAACATGAAATCAAGTTTTAGTCACTTTTTAGGCTAATTGTTATAAAAAACATTGATTTTTATTAACAAAGTGTTTTTTTGTGGTAAAATGTGGTAATAATATTTATATATTTGAGTTATATAAGAAAAACCGACCAGTTTTGGACATCTATTTCATAGGTACATTTTATTGTAAAGCCGATGCCAAGGGCAGGGTAATGCTACCTGTTGCCCTCAGAAACCAGGTTACACCTACCATAAAAGATGGGTTTTTCATTAAAAAATCCTATTACGATGAATGCTTGGAGCTTTATCCTTCCTACGAATGGAATGCGATAATGGCAAACTTAAATGCAAAGTTAGGGGATAGTAGGAAAGATCGGGAATTTAAAAGAAAATTTACTTCAGGCTTAAGGCAAGTAGAAATTGACGCAACGGGTAGATTGTTGATTCCAAAGGATATCATCGGTCTGGTTGACATTAAAAAGGAAGTTGTACTGGCGCCAATGGACAAACATATTGAAATATGGGACAGGACATCGTACGATAAAAATTTGGAGTCCACTCCAGAGGAACGCGAGCAATTGGCCTATGAAGTAAAGTTTGCTGAAAAACCCCATGACGATGTATCATAATCCTGTTCTCCTAAAGGAGTCTGTTGATGGGCTCAAT
>JAGLKG010000134.1 GCA_023141835.1 Maribacter sp.
TTACCATCAAAGAAGGCCAACAACTGAGAAAAGCGGTCCAAGATAATAATGTGATTTTACAAGTCGGCACCCAGCAGAGGGCCATGCCCCAATTCAGGGTTGCCGCAGAATTGGTAAGAAACGGTAGAATTGGTAAGGTACATACAGTGAAGGTGGGATTACCGGGTGATCCTGCTGGTCCAGAAGCACCAGCGATGCCAATTCCAAGTAATTTAAATTTTGATATGTGGTTAGGATCAACTCCAGAATTACCCTATACTGAGATAGGAGTACATCCACAGAATGATTATAGTAGACCAGGTTGGTTACGCCAAAGAAATTATGGTGCAGGTATGATTACAGGATGGGGACAACACCATTACGATTCTGCTGCCTGGGGAATGAATACAGAACTAACAGGTCCGATTTCGGTAGAAGCCTTAGCAGAATTTCCAAAATCAGGGCTTTGGAATGTGCATGGTGATTTCTTGGTGAAGCATGAATATGCAAACGGAATGACCGTTTATACCAGCGGAGGTTACACAAATGGGGTTAAGTATATTGGGACAGACGGATGGATTTTTGTATCGCGGGGTTCTTATACCGCCTCGGCATCGGATCCTGTAGATAAAGAAAAGAGTGCCAAAGCCCTAAATGCTTCCGATCCAAATATTTTAACTTCTGTAATTGGAGAAAATGAAATCCATCTCGAGAAAATCGACGACCAACACGGCAACTGGTTGGAATGCATCAAAACTAGAAAAGCTCCGATTTCGCCTATTGAAAAAGGACATAAGGCTTGTACTGTTTGTTTGATAAGTGATATCGCCATGCAGTTTGATAGAAAATTAAATTGGAACCCGGAAACCGAAATGTTTGTCAATGATGATGAGGCCAATGCCATGCTGGTACGGGCTCAACGTAAGCCATATGGAACGGATAATGTAAAGCTTTAAAATAAATAAATGAACAAGATTACACTCGCCATTATGAGCCTTAGCCTGTTTTTGTGTCTAGGTTGTGCTGAGAAACCAAAAAAAAGTGAAATGGCACCAAAAAAGGTAGGATTGATGACTTTGGATCCAGGGCATTTTCATGCAGCTTTGATACAAAAAACCATGTATGCCGATGTAGATTCGACGGTTCATGTTTTTGCTCCAGACGGACCTGAAGTACAAGGCTTTTTGAGCAAAATTGCATCTTATAACTCTAGGGTGGATGAGCCAACAAAATGGACATTGAATACCCATTTGGGTGACGATTATTTGGAAAAAATGATTGCCGACAAGCCTGGAAATGTTATGGTAGTGGCAGGAAAGAACTCCAAAAAAATTGACTATATCCTGGCTGCTGTCAAATCAGGCCTAAACGTATATGCAGATAAACCACTGGTCATAAACGAGGAGGGTTTTCAAAAGTTGGAGGAAGCATTTAGGATCGCAAATCAAAACAAGGTGCTGATTTATGATATTATGACCGAACGTTTTGAGATTACCACATCCCTTCAAAAGCAGCTTTCATTACTGCCTGATGTTTTCGGAACATTGGTAGATGGTACCGTTGATGAACCGGCTATTAGCAAGGAAAGTGTGCATCACTTTTTTAAATATGTATCTGGCCAACCTCTGGTAAGACCTCCTTGGTTTTTTGATGTTAATGAAGAAGGAGAGGGGATTGTGGATGTTACCACGCATTTGGTTGATTTGGTACAATGGGAAGCTTTTCCTGAGCAAATAATAAAAAGGGAAGATGTTGAAATGTTGAAGGCAAAACGATGGCCAACCATATTGACCCAGGATGATTTCAATAAAGTAACGAAGCTGGAAAGTTATCCGGATTATCTTAGAAAAGATGTGAAAGACGGTTTGTTAAACGTGTTTTGTAATGGCGAAATGATCTATAAAATCAAAGGAAAGCATGCCAAGGTCTCTGTAATTTGGAATTACCAAGCCCCAGAAGGCACGGGGGATACCCACTATAGTATTATGAGGGGGACAAAAAGTAATTTAATTATTAAGCAGGGCGAAGATGAGAATTATAAGGCAACGCTATACATTGAATCTAAAGGAGGTGATGATTTTGAGAAACACCTTAATAGCGCTTTAATTAATGAGCTAACTAAAAAAATCCCCGGATTGACCGTCGAGAAAATATCTGAAGGAAATTGGAAAGCCCATATTCCGGATGAATTAAAAATAGGGCATGAGGCCCATTTTGGGCAAGTAACCCAGAATTTTTTGAATTATTTGGAACAGGGAGTACTTCCCACTTGGGAAATACCAAATATGATCACAAAATATTATACCACTATTGAAGGGTATAAAATGGCCCAAAATGGGGACAGTAATTAAGAGGTTAAATTCTTTTATTTATATCCGAGTCTGTAATCTGGGAGAAAATATTTAATTTTTGAGTTGTTTGAGTTAGTTTTTTAGCATGAAGTACCGGCTATAGAGGTCGGTACTTCTTTTGAATATACGTAGTACAAATCAAAAATTTATAGAGGATTATTTAAAATGACCTTGAATTAGATGAGCGGTTATAGAAGCTGTAATAAAATCAAATAATGAACGAACTTTTTGCAATAAAAAATAAGTGTTATGTGCTTTCGGGTGGTACCGGGACCCTGGGAGGGTCTATAGGAGATTATTTGGTTAAGAATGGTGCCCATGTAATATTGCTTGGAAGGTCTTTGGATAAACTAAGAGAAAAGCAAAAAAACCTCGAAACAATAAACCCTGGACACGCCCATACCTTTGTCGTTGACGTTATGAATCAGGGCGAGATGGAATTGGTCAAGGACCAAATTCGTGATAGGTTCACGACTTTGGACGGTTTGATTAATTTAGCAGGAGGAAATATTCCTGGGGCCACTTTGCAATCTGGTCAAAGTATTTTCGATATTGGGATAGAGGATACAAGACGAGTGATGGATTTGAATTTGTTCGGTACAGTTGTACCTTCCATTGTTTTAGGGCAACTTATGGTCGACCAAGGGTCTGGATCCATTGTGAATATTTCCTCAATGGCATCTAAACAAGCAATATCTAGGGTTTTGGGATATTCAATGGCCAAGGCAGGCGTTGATATTTTCACCAAATGGATGGCCCATGAACTTGCATCTAAGTTTAACGATAAGATCAGGGTCAACGCAATAGCCCCTGGATTTTTTGTCGGAATTCAAAATAGAGGGGTATTGATCAATCAAGATGGCTCATATACCGACAGGAGCAGAAAGATTTTGGCAAATACACCCATGGGACGTTTTGGCGAGGCTTCAGAACTCAATGGAATGGTTCACTATCTGTTGAGCGATGCCTCTAGCTTTGTTACCGGTTCTGTCTTTGATGTAGATGGCGGATTTAATTCATTTTCTGGAGTATAATAATATGGAATATCTAAAAAAAACATTTCGATGGTTTGGCCCTTCTTTTGGGGTGACCCTTGAGGAGATTAAACAGTTGGGAATGGAAGGCGTGGTCACGGCATGCCACCAAATACCCACAGGGGAAGTATGGCCAGTAAAAAGCATATCCGAAATAAAAAACAAAATCGAATCCCATGGATTGGAATGGTCGGTTGTAGAAAGTATCAATATTCACAATGCAATCAAATATGGACATAAGGATCGTGATGTATATATCGAAAATTATATAGAGACCTTAAAGAATTTGGCTAAAAATGGCATTTACACCATTTGCTACAATTTTATGCCTTTGATTGATTGGACGAGGACCAATTTAAATTATGAGCTACCAAACGGTGCCATTAGTCTGTTGTTTGACCCTATTGCAATAGCAGCTTTTGATTTG